>JBDTAN010000096.1:0-23158 GCA_039924585.1 Chitinophagaceae bacterium
GCAAATGGTTTTTTAGGTAGCCATCTTGCTCATTTTTTTTCACAAAAAAAAATAGAAGTTTATACCAGCGGGCGCGGGCCTTGCCGCGACATAAATATTCTGGAAAATGTAACGTACAGCGAAGCAGATTTAACCAATAAAGAAAACGCTCAGGAATTAATAGAACGTATTATGCCGGATGTGATCATTCACAATGCTGCAATGAGTAAACCGAATGATTGTCATGTTTATAGGGAAGAATGTTTGCAAATAAATGTAGAAGCTACGCGGCATTTGTTAGAAGCGGCTTCTGCGCTTGCGCCGGAAAAAAAAGTGCATTTCATTTTTCTCTCCACCGATTTTATTTTTGGTGAAAATGGCCCGCATGCTGAAGATGATATTCCTCATCCGCTCAATTTTTATGGGCAATCTAAACTAATGGCAGAAAATATTGTTTCCGCTGCAACAATTCCCTATACAATTGTGCGGCCTGTTTTTGTTTATGGACCAGTATGGGAAGGAACCAGGGGCGGATTTATTCAATTAATTAAAAATAGCCTGGAAAAAAATCAATCTATAAAAGTGGTTTCAGATGAAGCCCGCACGCCCACTTTTGTGGGGGATTTTTGTAAAGGTATTTATGCCATCATTGAAAGATCCAAAACAGGTGTTTTTCATTTTGCGGGAAAAGAAATTCTGTCGCCATCGGATATGGCATTTGCAACGGCAAAATTACTTGGATTAAATACTGACTTACTTGAAAAAGTTAAAGGCGAAGAATTAAAACAAACCGTCGTAAGACCGCGAAAATCCGGCCTAAAAATTCAAAGGGCAATCTATGAATTGGATTTTGATCCTGTTTCTTTTGAAGAAGGCCTCCGGAAAACTTTTTCAATGGATAAGAAATAATTATTCTTAATCATGGAAAAAGTCATTCCGCCCGCGTCGTTCTTTTTTAGTTGGCCTTCCTATTTTACTCAATCTTTTTCCAGTATGAAATGAGGTTGCTTCATAATTTTCTTCTTTCATTTCTTCAGCAGGTGTGAGATCTGCATAAAATTTTACCGCTTCTGAAAACTGAACACGTTGCTGCAATAGTGCTGTAACTTGTATGATCCATTTTCGCGCTTCTGTTTTTATTTCATATTGATCATGGAGTTCTACAATCTTAGAAGCTTTCAATGAATTCCCATTCATTTTTACTTTACCCTTACTGCATGCATCTGTTGCTTGCGTGCGTGTTTTGAATATCCGTATAGCCCATAAATATTTATCAATCCTTATTTTAACAGGTACTGTATTCATACATTTCTTCAAAGTTTTCCAAAAAAAATCCTCCGGATAAACCTGCTATTTATTTTTTCATTTCTGAATAATACTGATGAAAATATGGAATGGTTTCTATGCCTTTATAGAAATTAAACAAACCATATTTTTCATTCGGGCTATGCAGGTTATCGCTATCCAGGCCAAAGCCCAGGAAAACAGTTTTGCAATTTAATACAGATTCAAAAAGTGCAGTGATCGGGATACTGCCACCACCACGAACCGGTATAGGTTTTTTGCCAAAAGTTTTTTCAATAGCTTTTGCAGCAGCTTCATATTCCAGGCTGTCAACAGGCGTCATATAAGGATCGCCACCATGATGCTCAAATATGTTTACAGTAACTGTATCCGGTGCAATTTTTTTCAAATGATCCATAATTAATTTTGTCATTTTTGGACTTTTTTGATTCGGTACAAGCCTGCATGAAATTTTTGCAGTTGCTTTTGATGGCAGAACTGTTTTAGCACCTTCACCTGTATAACCTCCCCAAATACCATTCACTTCCAGCGTAGGCCTTATACCAGTTCTTTCATTTGTTGTATAACCTTTTTCACCCCATAAATTTTTCACCCCCAAATCTTCTTTATATGCTGCCTCATCATAAGGTGCTTTGGCCATGGCTTTTCTTTCTTCATCGGTTGAATTCACTACATCATCATAAAACCCGGGAATGGTTATATGATTATTTTCATCATGGAGCGATGCGATCATTTGTGCCAGAATAGTTATTGGATTTGCTACAGCCCCTCCATAAACGCCGCTATGTAAATCGCGGTTAGGACCGGTTAATTCAATTTCAACATACGACAAACCACGAACGCCCACATCTATGCTCGGTGTATCCATACTCAACATAGCCGTATCACTAATTAAAATCACATCAGCCTGTAATAGTGATTTATTATCTGCTAAAAAATCAGCAAGGTGCGCTGAACCAATTTCTTCTTCACCTTCAATCAGGAATTTTATGTTTACCGGTAAAGTGTTGGTCTTGGTCATTATTTCCAGTGCCTTTATATGCATATAAAATTGACCTTTATCATCACATGCACCACGTGCAAAAATTTTACCATCTTTAATTACCGGTTCGAAAGGCCCGCTATTCCATAGTTCCAGCGGATCTGCCGGTTGTACATCATAGTGCCCATATACCAAAACTGTCGGTTTGGAAGCATCTATAATTTTTTCTCCATAAACAACCGGGTGGCCTGTAGTAGGAATAATTTTGACGTTTTCTGCACCTGCTTCCGAAAGCCTGCTCTTCACTGCTTCCGCACAAGCAAGCATATCTTTTTTATTTTCATTGCGCGCGCTAACACTTGGTATGCGCAGGAGTTCTAATAATTCTTCCAGGAACCTGTCTTTATTTTTTTCCTGGTAATCTTTCCATGCTTCCATATATTTTTATTTTATTGTTTAGAAAATGAATCCGTAGGTTGACGAATATAGAAAATTTTAAACATTCTGCTGTAAACCTCTTTTATCTTTATAATGAATTTATCTTTCTGTTTGCGAGATACTATGTTTTTGATTTGAAATAATATTTTTCATTGTCCATTCTACGCGGTTTGCAAATGGGTGTAATCTTACAGGGCAATCAAATACCAAACAAATCGCGCAGGAAAATTCCATACATGCGTCTGTATGAATAAACATTTCAACAGCATCTCCAAATTTAGTTTTTATTAAAAGTATCAATGCATCTATTTCAGTATGTGCTTCCCGCACATTCAGGTACCAGGGAACTGTCATGTGGCAATCTATATGCAGTACAGCACCATATTTAATTACACGGAGGTTATGAAGGTCGATCCATTTTGCGTGCCTGTTATCATTCAATAGGCTGACGAGATCTTGCAATAATTTTTCATCTGCCTCATCCATAATACCAGCGAGGGATTTGCGAATTATTTTATATCCATTGTACAAAACGATTAATGCCATTACAAAAGAAGTTGCTTTGTCAATCCAGAATATTTTAATTAAATACATAAGCCCCAATGCAACAATGATCAGCAACGTAGAAGCCGTATCCAGTAATAAATGTTTACCGGATGAATGCAAGGCCAGAGAATTGTTTTTCTTACCGATTCGAATACAATAAAGACCGGCAAAAAGATTAATAATCGCAGTTGACGCAATGATATAAAGCCCTTCATCGATATGTAAAACAGGTGTTTGTTCAATAAAATGAATGACCGTTTCGTATAAAATAAAAAAGCCCGCAAAAATAATTAATGCACCCTCGGCTGCTGCGGAGATGAATTCAGCTTTTCCATGGCCGTATGGATGACTACTATCGCGTGGTTTTGCAGCTATGTATAAAGCCACCAGCCCAATAAAACCAGCAATTACATTCACTACACTTTCCAATGCATCTGATAAAACTGCTGTAGAATTGGTGCGGATATATGCGCCCATTTTGGCAATGAATAAAAGAATGGAAATGAATGTGATCCATTTTTGTACCCTGAAATTTTCCGCTGCCTTTTGCAATGAAATTTTATTAAGATTAAAAATTTATTTACCCGCCTGGTTGTTTTTTATTAAACCTGTTTTCTGAGCAATTTCTTTCAACCGCCGTGCAAAACGGAAATAATATTCTTTATTAAATAACTGGGAATCACGCATGGCTTTTAGCGTTAGAAATAAGCCGATCGGTACTAAAACCATAGCTGAAAGCCACATACCAGTGAAAGGGCTTGTAACACCTTCTTTCGCAAATTTTTCACCAAAAGTATTCAGCATATTAAATAACACAAAAAAGACAATAGCAAATACTAGTGGCGTTCCCAAACCTCCGCGACGAATAATGGAGCCCAGTGGCGCACCTATGAGAAATAATACGATGCAGGCTGCAGAAAGTGTAAATTTCCTATTCCATTCAATCCAGTATTTTCTTTCAGTTTCAAGGCGGCTTTTATAATCAACTGCAAGCAGGTCTATATAACTTTTGGTGCTATTCATCTGGGCAATCGTTCTGTTGAAAACCATGGTTTTTAGGGTGTCGGGAATTATTGTAGAAATGGGTTCTCCCCGGATACTATTTGAATTGGGCCAGGTACTGTCTTTTAAGCGAAGGAATGAAAGATAGGGCGCAGCCTGTTTTTGCAGCGTTGCAGCAAACTGCTGATGTATATCTCCCAATGAATCAATGGCATGGTTCAGTTGCCTGATACTCAGCATTTGTGGATTGTCTTTAAATGCTGTATCGGAAGATTTATTCATTTTAAAACTACTCAGGTCAAATTCTTTGATGTAATCTTTAAATCCAAGCCGTATGAATTCTGTATTTGGATTATAACGGTTTCCATTTTCCTGGTAATTCCAGCCATTGTGTAAAGTGAATCTTAAAAATTTTTTATCAGGCGTAATACTCATAATACCACTTTCTGCAGTCATAAAATTGTCCTGCAGGCCAAAGGTTTTTTCCCAAATGATCACATTGCGAATAGTACTGTCATCCTTATCTTTTTTCCCGATCTTAATAATATAACCTTCTAGTTTATCATAAAAAACACCTTCTTTAATATCGAATGCAGGTTTCGCAACGAATATGTCATATTTCACCGTGTTTAACTTTAAGTTTGCGACGGGAATAATATTATTGGCGAAAAAAAATGCAACGATGCTGAGAAGGATTGTTACTATAAAAACGGGCCGCATAAATCGTATAAGCGGCACACCGGCAGATTTTATGGCTACAAGTTCAAATGTTTCCCCCAATTTTCCAAATGCCATAATGGATGAAAGTAACAATGCAAGTGGCAAAGCAAGTGGTACCCAGGTTACCGCAACCAATGAAGTGAGATATCCCAATGTACCAAGGTCCAGCCCCTTGCCGACGAGGTCATCTATATACAGCCAAAAAAACTGTAGAATCAATACAAATAATGAAATGAGAAAAGTAGCCAGGAAAGGCCCAATGAATGATCGTAATACAAGTATATCAAGCTTTTTAATCAATGGGGATTTTCCTTTATTTTTATAAATATAATTATGGCAAATATAAAACTTTCGGTTGCGGAAAATGAACTGGCCGGAAATAAAGAAATCTTATTATTAAAAAATGAAATCATACAAAAAGTCAAAATCTTTTTTGGAGAACTTTACATTGATTTCCGGAGTGAAATAGAGCAATGTCAATCTCATTTAATAATGCCTGTTTCAACGGACTTCCAGAAAATTTCACGTGGAGAAAATCATGAAGGCCTTCCTTATGTGATCTTGGATTTTCCTGGAATATTTTCCAATGAAAATATTTTTGCAATTCGTAGTTTATTCTGGTGGGGAAATTTTTGCAGCATTACCCTACATCTCAAAGGCAATTATAAATCTGCATTTATGTCAAAGGTACTGGAGTCAAAACTAAGTGAGGAATGGTTGATCTGTATGTCGGGAAATGAATGGGCACATTCCCTCGAAAAAAATCATTATCAAATATTAAGAAATTGCAATAAGAAAGATGAGCATTTCCAGATGAACCTGCAAAAGCCGTTTTTTAAGATTGCTAAAAAAACAAACCTTTCCAACTGGAACTCAATTCCAGCTTTCTTTAAAAATAATTTCAAAGAGATTGTAGATATGTTGCAAACTTAGCTGCCCAGGCGGTGAAATAAATCTTTAAACTGAGAATCCCAAAGCCTTGATTGATCTTTAATCTCACTTTTTTCTCCAAAATCATTGACCACTAAAATGGTTTGATTAGCAACTTCACTGCTATCGATCCGGAATTCCCAATATTCCTCTTTGGGTGATTCGAGCCAGCGAAAACGAATAAATTTATCCTGCTCTTTCCCCACAACTTCTGCTTTTTCAGAAGAACCATCCCATAAAAAGCTGAATACACTGTCCCGCTCATCCACCGTGTCTGCAAACCATTCCTGCAGGCCAGCCGGAGTTGAAAGATATTCATACAATATTGCGGGGGAACAGCGTACCGGGTATTCTAATGTGAATAATTGTTTCTTAGCCATGTTCTTCATTTTTTACGATCTTCAGTTGGGCTGCAAAGTATTAAATAATACTTACCATCAAAATAATATTTCAATTCCTTTTAATTATTTGGAAAAAAGAGATTAAAATCTACAATTTATTTCTTTGAAAATATATTTTGAATAATTAAGAAAATAGTTTATTTTGCATTTCATTAGCATTTCTCCCCAGCATAAAAGATTCTATGAAAACTGAAATAGAATTTTTAATCTTTAAAACTGAATACATGGGAATGCGAAAATTACTTATTAGCAAATCTATCACAAGTCGTGAAACTATCAGCCTGGTGAAATATATGGCTGAAGTGGGCAAGTTTAAATTACTTCAACCCAAAGAAGAAGCAAAGCTGGCAAAATGCATTAAATGCGGGGATGAAGATGCTCTTTGGCAATTAGTGAATGCCAATCTTAGGTTTGTAATCTCTGTTGCAAAACAATATGAGAAACATGGTCTGAGCTTGTCTGACCTGATAAATGAAGGCAACCTGGGCCTGATAAAAGCTGCCAAACGCTTTGATTTTACAAAAGGGTTTAAATTTATTTCCTATGCTGTTTGGTGGATACGTCAATCTATTATGCAGGCCATTGCAGATCAAAGCCGGATGGTGCGTTACCCGCTTCATAAAATTACATTAAATTCTCATGTCAACACAGGTATTGAAAAACTCATGCAAGAATATGAAAGGGAGCCAACAATACAGGAATTGGCAACAAGCCTTAAATTGAATGAAGATGAAATTTTATCTGCTTTACAATTAACCACCAGGCATATAAGTTTTGACGCACCAATAATGCGTGAAGATGAATGCAGCTTATATGATTTGATGGAAGACATAAACTTTAAAAGTGTAGATGACAACCTTACATACACAGAATCATTAAGAGAAGATATACAACATATTTTGAGTATGCTTACCCCAAGACAAAAAGAAATTGTATCGGATTTTTTTGGCCTGGGGTTGGAAAACCCCTTAAGCCTGAGCGAGATAAGTCTTAAATTAAACTTAACAACGGAAAGGGTGCGTCAAATTAAAGATAAAGCAATATTAAAGATAAAAAATTCCAGGCCTTGCAGGCGAAAATTGCATGTTTATCTCGGTGCTTGATCATGTGAAATGTTTTTAGTATTTGCTCATTATTCATTCAATATAAAAACCTGAAATAGGCGTAATGCAGCCTTCGGTGGAATTTTCTTTTCTGGTTCTGCATAAATTTAAAAAACTATTGTTTGTTAGTTTGTATTTCAACGCTTTGAAATATCTTTGCAGTTCCAACAAAAATGAAAGTTTATGCCATCATCAAAGAATTATCCTTCTGCACAACTTATTGAAACAGGATTAACGAATGAAAATATTTTTTACCAGGAAAGTCCGGAAACGCTTACACAGCAAGCCGTTGATAGAGGGCAAGGCACATTGAACAATACGGGCGCACTTTGTATAAATACAGGAAAATTTACGGGTCGCAGCCCATTAGATAAATTTATTGTCAAAGATGCCATCACAGAAAAGTCAGTGAACTGGAATAATTTTAATATACCTATTGATGAAAAATATTTTTTCCAGCTTAAATCAAAATTGCTGGATTATTTAAATAAAAAAGAAGAAGTATGGGTACGTGATTGTGCCGCATGCGCTGATGAAAAATACCAGATAAAAATCCGGGTAATCAATGAAAATCCATGGAGCAACCTCTTTGCCTATAATATGTTTATCAGGCCTGAATCATCCAGCCTTGAGAATTTTATAGCTGACTGGACAATCATACAAGCACCAGGTTTTTTTGCTGACCCTTCAGTAGATGGAACCCGCCAGGGAAATTTTGCAATCATTTCTTTTACACATAAAATGGTATTGATTGGTGGCACAGGTTATACCGGTGAAATTAAAAAAGGTATTTTTTCTATCCTTAATTATATCCTGCCTTTTGATAAAAATGTTTTAAGCATGCATTGCAGTGCAAATATGGGCGATGATGGCGATGTGGCTATTTTCTTTGGCCTCAGTGGTACAGGTAAAACAACTTTAAGCGCTGATCCTGCAAGAAAATTGATCGGCGATGATGAACATGGCTGGACTGATAATTCAGTATTTAATTTTGAAGGTGGTTGTTATGCAAAATGTATTGATTTGAGTGAAGAGAAAGAACCAGAAATTTTTAGAGCTATTCGTCCCGGCGCATTACTTGAAAATATTGTTTTTTATGAAGGCACCAATGAAATAGATTTTTCTAATAAATCTATAACAGAAAATACACGTGTAAGCTACCCGCTTCCATTCATCAGCAACGCTTTAGAACCAAGCATTGGTAAATTGCCTAAGAATATTTTTCTGCTTACTTGTGATGCGTATGGTGTCTTGCCACCGGTGAGTAGATTATCAGCAGGACAAGCCATGTACCAGTTTATAAGTGGCTATACGGCAAAAGTTGCCGGTACCGAAGCTGGTGTTACTGAGCCTAAAGCTACATTTAGTGCATGTTTTGGAGCACCTTTTTTACCATTGCATCCTGGTTTTTATGCAGAAATGCTGGGTAAAAAAATGAACCAGCATCATGTGCATGTTTGGATGATAAACACAGGCTGGAGCGGCGGTGGTTACGGCGTTGGAAACCGGATGAAACTGGGATATACACGCGCTATGATCACAGCAGCTTTAAATGGTGAGTTGGATAATGTCGAATATGAAATGCATCCAATTTTTAAAATGGAAATGCCAAAATCTTGTCCAGGTGTTCCTTCGGAATTATTAAAACCCCGCAATACCTGGTCAGATAAAGAAGAGTATGATAAAAAGGCGCACGAACTGGCCACGCATTTTATAAAAAACTTCGAAAAATTTAAATCAGGTGTCACACAGGAAATCCTTGATGCCGCTCCAGTTGTATAAATGAGATTAACTTTAAATAAAAAAATAACCAGGTGTATTCCCGGTTATTTTTTTTATTTAAATCTTTTTAATCTGTGAGAAGAAAAAGCAATTTATAATTAGAGGTCCGTTATTTTTTTACTACTATTGTTTTCCATTAATTCCACACTGCGATTAATAAAAGCAGTCAACTCATTTCCTTTTAAAAGTCCTTGTGATAGCAAGGCCAGGTCTGCTAAATTTCGCACTTGTTTTTCTTGCTTCTCTTTATTTTCCTCTTTTAAAATATTTGTATAAACCGGATGGTTACCATTTACAGTTAGGGATACTTCATCAGGCATTTGTGCGTAAAACGATGACATACCATTTCCATTCATAGCAGCCATGTCTTTCATGCGGCGCATAAATTCAGGCCTGGTGGCAATTACAGGAGGCGTTTGTTCATTCAAACCTTTAATTTCTGTATTGACATGTAAACCCGGCATTTCAAAAGTGAATAATGTTTTTAATTTTTCGGTGTCATCTTTTGATAAAACACTTTCGGCCTGTTCATTTTTGTCAACAAGGTTTTCGGGGATATCAGCATCCACGCGAACGAAGTGAACATCGTTCCACTTCATTTCCATAGCATTGATAAACGCCGTATCTACAAGGGTTTCCAGCATAACAACTTTATACCCAAACTTTTCGCAAGCCTGTATATAACCATCCTGTTGTGTAGGATTTGTGGCATAAATAATTATGTGCTTTCCTTCTTTATTTTTCTGTAATGTTTCTGTGGCAGTTTTATATTCATCCAATGTATAAAAATGACCTTCCGGTTTTTCAGTCGATTCCATGACGAAAAAGTTGATGGCTTTTTCCAGGAATTTGTCTTCCGTCATCATACCGTATTTTACAAATAAGCCCAGGCTTTCCCATTTTGCTTCAAATGATTTACGGTCACTATTAAAAATCTCTTCCAATTTATCGGCCACTTTTTTAGTGATATGTGCATTAATTTTTTTCACATTCGGATCACCTTGTAAATAGCTGCGGCTTACATTCAATGGAATATCCGGACTATCAATCACACCATGCATCAACATTAAAAACTCAGGCACTATATCTTTTACTTCATCAGTTACAAATACCTGGTTGCTGTATAATTGGATTTTGTCTTTTTGTATTTCAAAACTCTGCTTGATCTTTGGAAAATATAAAATACCCGTGAGGTGAAATGGATAATCTACATTCAGGTGTATCCAAAATAAAGGAGTTTCACTAAAAGGATATAATTCTTTATAAAAATCCTGGTAGTCTTTATCTGTTAGGGTAGATGGTTTTTGTACCCATAACGGATTCGTGTTGTTGATTGGTTTTTCTTCCATCACCTCTTTGGTACCACTTTCTTCACCTTCTTTTATTTCTTCAATTTTTTCATCGGTATTTTTAAAATAAATGGGAACAGGAAGGAACCGGCAGAATTTATTCAAAATACTTTCTATACGATGTGGCTCCAAAAATTCTTTACTGTCTTCATTGATATGTAAAACAATGGAAGTTCCCCGTACCGCCTTTTCTGTTTCTTCGAGTTCATATTCGGGACTGCCATCGCAAATCCAATGCACAGCAGACTCATCTTTAAAGCTTTTGGTAAAAATTTCCACTTCATCGCTGACCATAAAAGCACTGTAAAATCCCAGGCCGAAATGGCCGATAATACTGGCGTCTTTGAATTTATCCAGGAATTCTTCAGCACCACTGAATGCCACCTGGTTGATGTATTTTTCCACCTCCTCTTTCGTCATTCCTACACCATGATCGGCGATCGTAAGTGTTTTTAATGTAGGATTTAAAATCACATCAATCCGCAAATTTCCTAATTCGCCCTTTGCTTCACCAATAGAAGAAAGTGTTTTTATTTTTTGAGTAGCATCAACTGCATTACTCACCAATTCCCGCACAAATATTTCATGATCATTGTAGAGGAATTTTTTAATGATGGGAAATATATTTTCTGTTTCTACTTTAATTTGTCCTTTGGCCATAAATTTTAATTTGATTTAAACGTGTAAACAATTTGGCAAAAAAAATACCAGTTTATTTATTCATGACAGGTTGACAAGAAATATTTAATATATACTCACTAAAAAACCCGGAATGTAACCGGGTTTTAAATTTGTATTTAAAATAAATTATTATTTTGTTTCCCTGCCAGCAATAAGATGATCCTGTAAAGTTTTCAATTCATCCCAGTTTCCTTTTGCAGCAAGTGTTGCCTGTTCAGGCCAGCTTGTGGGATCCTGTGCATTAAATTGACCTTCTGCAGTATCTAAAATTTCTTTTAATGCTTCCGGCGTTGAAGCAGCCATTTTTTCAAATGAATCTATGCCTGCAGCATGCAAGGCTTCAGCAACTTTTGGCCCTACACCTTCAATCTTTTTGAGGTCATCTACTGTTGACGCTCCTGCTTTACCTGCCTTTTCATTTTTAGCTACAGGATTTGTAGCTGCAGGTTTTTTAGCACCGGTTCTACCACGCCTAGTTTTTTTACCTTCTTCAATTTTAGAAGTGCCTTTTGTATAAACTTCATTGAAATCGACCAGTTCGATCATAGCTTTCGGGGCATTATCACCAACACGTATTCCCAATTTTAAAATCCGTGTATAACCACCGGGGCGACTTGCGATTTTTGGGCCTACAACGGTGAATAATTCTTTTACGGCCTCTTTATCCTGCAGGTAACTAAACACTACCCTGTGCTGATGCATGATATCCTGGCTGCTTTCCGAATTTTTAGTTTTTGTAATAAGTGGTTCTACATAAGTACGTAAAACTTTGGCTTTGGCCAGGGTTGTTGTAATACGTTTATGAACGATCAACTGGCTGGCAAGATTACTTAGAAGCGCATCTCTGTGGGCTTTTTTCCTGCCCAGTTTATTGGTTTTATTTCCGTGTCGCATGACTTTGTTTTTTTATCACTGCACCGTGTCAGGAATTGCAGGATTTTGTGAATAGTTAAGGGATTGATTATTCAATCAACACCATTTTAAATTATTAATTATCAAGATCAGTTAAACCCAGTTTTGGAAGATCCATACCAAAATGTAAACCTCTTTCGCCAAGCACCTGCTCAATTTCACTTAATGATTTTTGTCCGAAATTCCGGAATTTCATGAGGTCTTCCTGTTCGTACTGAACGAGTTCACTCAGTGAATTAATTTTAGCTGCTTTCAGGCAGTTAAATGCACGAACAGAAAGATCAAGGTCTTCTAAAGGTGTCTTTAAAATTTTCCTTAATTGCAATACCTGCTCATCTACAACATCTTCTTTTTTATCTTCCTTGTTATCAAAAGTGATGTTCTCATCAGTAATGATCATCAGGTGCTGTATCATAATACGGGAAGCTTGTTTTACTGCTTCCTCAGGATTGATTGTACCGTCTGTTGCTACGTCAAGAATCAATTTTTCAAAATCCGTTTTTTGTTCTACACGATAATTTTCAATAGAATATTTTACGTTTTTGATAGGCGTATGAATTGAATCAATAGGAATATAACCAAAAGGTGTGTCTTTGATTTTATTTTCTTCAGAAGGAACATATCCACGGCCTTTCCCGATTGTAATTTCTATAAGTATTCTGGCAGTTGAGTCCAATGTACAAATTAATTGATTCGGATTCATAACCTGGAAAAGCTGAGTTGCTTCACCGATCATGCCTGCATTGAATTCAGTACTGTTCTGAATATTCAAAGTGATTTTTTCTGTACTGATTTCCTGGTCTGTTAATTTTTTGAAGCGAACTTGTTTGAGGTTAAGAATCATTTCAGTTACATCTTCCGTAACACCTTTAATAGTGGCAAATTCGTGATCAATGCCTTCAATTTTTATCCCGATGATGGCATACCCTTCAAGGCTGCTCAGTAAAACCCTTCTAAGGGCATTTCCAATTGTCAAACCAAATCCTGGTTCTAATGGACGGAATTCAAATTGCCCTTCAAAATCAGTAATTTTTTGTAAAACAATTTTGTCGGGTTTTTGAAAATTCAATATTGACATATAGCTGTTTTTAATTTTTTCCGGTTTTTAAATTTCCGGGAATTTAGAAAATGGTTTTCACTCAATTATTTAGAATACAATTCCACGATCAATTGTTCGCGGATATTTTCAGGAACATTTTCCCTGTCTGGATACGTTACAAATGTGCCTTTCTTTTCATTGTCATTCCAGTCAAGCCACGTAAATTTATTATTCTTACCCCGGATAAAACTGGTAAGGGAAGCATTGTTTCCGCTTTTATCTTTAAAGCTGATCTTATCTCCTGGTTTCAACTGGTAAGAAGGTATATTTACTACGCTATCATTTACCATAATATGCTTATGGCTTACAAGCTGCCGGGCTGCCGGTCTTGAAGGAGCAATACCAAGACGAAAAACTGTATTATCCAAACGTGCTTCTAACAAGCGAATCAGGTTCTCTCCTGTAACGCCTTTGAGCCTGGCTGCTTTGTCAAATGTGTTATGGAATTGCCTTTCTAAAACACCATATGTGTATTTAGCTTTTTGCTTTTCTTTCAATTGAAGTGCATATTCGCCCAGTGTTTTTCTTTTACGTGTAGCGCCATGCATGCCGGGGGGATTGCTGTTTTTTGTCAGCCATTTCCCGTTTCCCAGGATGGGTTCCCCGAACATGCGGGAAATTTTTGTTTTAGGTCCTGTGTAACGTGCCATTTATATTTTTGATTTTTTAATGTCGGTAAGCTATCAGTAAAAATCTAAAATGAATAACTTACCCTTTGATTAAGAATGCCCTTCCGGGGTTAAAAAATATTGAATAAATTAAACTCTTCTCTTTTTAGGTGGACGGCAACCATTGTGTGGCATTGGTGTAACGTCTTTAATCATCGCAATTTCAATACCGCTTTGTGCCAGTGAGCGAATTGCACCTTCACGGCCTGAACCCGGACCTTTTACATATACATCTACTTTCTTGAGACCTGCATCCATTGCAATTTTGGCTGCATCCTGTGCGGCAGTTTGTGCCGCATATGGTGTATTTTTCTTAGATCCGCGAAACTTCATTTTTCCTGCAGATGACCAGGAAATAACCTGTCCCTGTTTATTGGTCAGGGAAACGATAATATTATTAAATGTGGCATTGATATGCGCTTCACCATAAGGTTCTACTTTTACAATTCTTTTTTTGGAAGCTGCTTTTTGCCCACCTTTTTGTCCCCCTTTTTGTTCTTTAGCCATTTGATTTTTTTAGGTAATCTGAAAATTTATTAAATGAACCCCTTTCAGGGTTACCTGGTTTTACTCCTGCTTTAAATATTTTAAAGCGATCCATAAAAGACAGGATTTGTATAAAATACCAGGCAAACAAAAAGATGAATGCCAGGTATAATTTATTTCTTCGGTGCTTTTTTCTTGCCTGCAACTGTTTTACGCTTTCCTTTCCGGGTACGGCTGTTAGTACGTGTACGCTGACCTCTCACCGGCAAACCTTTCCTGTGGCGTAATCCTCTGTAGCATGCTATATCAAGAAGACGCTTAATACTTGTTTGCACTTCGCTGCGCAAAGCACCTTCTACTTTAAACTCATTGCTGATGACATTTCGGATAGCACCTTGTTCATCGTCATTCCATTCATTCACTTTTTTATCATATCCCACACCTGCTTTATCCAAAATATCCCTTGCACGGGAACGACCCACTCCATAAATATAGGTAAGGCCAATTTCACCTCTTTTGTTTTTTGGTAAATCAATACCAGCTATACGAGCCATATAAAAACTTTGATTTTAGTGTATAAATGATTATCCCTGGCGCTGCTTAAAGCGCGGATTTTTTTTGTTAATAACATATAACCTGCCCTTTCTGCGAACGATTTTGCAGTCCACGCTACGTTTTTTAATTGATGCCCTGACTTTCATATTCTATATTTTATAAACAGGCCTAACCTGCATTAATAAACAATTTCCAAACTCTTAAAAAAGTATACAGGTTATTTATACCTGAATATTATCCTTCCCCGACTCAAATCATAAGGGCTCATTTCCACACCAACTTTATCTCCCGGCAATATGCGGATATAATGCATCCGCATTTTCCCCGAGATTGTTGCTAATATTTCATGACCGTTTTCCAGCTTCACCCTAAACATTGCATTACTCAAAGCTTCGAGAATAATTCCGTCCTGTTTAATAAGTGGCTGTTTCGACATATAATTTTTGGGAGCGCGAAGATAGGAGCTTGCATTGGAATAGAAAAATTTAACAGAAACTTTTCCCGTGGTGTTTTAAATAATTTCCTCAAAATTGTGCTTTTCTTGGGAAAATCATTGGAATTTTGCCACAATATACGCTTCCAATTCAGCCGGTGGCATGTGGGCAATCTTTTCCAAATGCTTATTTTTTTTAATTCCAATCCCTCTATTATATACAATAATTATGGCATGAATTCCTTCCCTGCTGGCTGGAAGACTGGAAAAATCAGTTTTATGCTGAATGTAATAACTCGCATATGCAGCTAAAAAAATATTCAATAGTTGGATATTATTTTCATATAGTTTTGTAAGCTCATCCGTAATATCGATAGTCAATGCCGGTGTGCCGCTCACCCATTTCCAAACAAATTCATTTACTTTTTTTCTTTCCAGTGTGTATTTGTCCAGGTCCGTATTGATTAGCCAGTTGGAGGATTCAATGACAAGTGGTTCGGATGCTTCAAAATCATCCTTTGTGCGCATGTCCGTATTGTCAGGGATTTGAGGCAATTGCTGCGCATTTAAAAATAAAGGCTCCAGGCAAATTAAAAATAACAGCGTAACAATTTTGACCATTTTCATTGCACAAAAATAGGAAATGATTTAATTGTTACAGATATCCATTGAAGAGATGCATTACATTTCTCAGTTAAATAATAACATCTACTGAATCTCCTTTGCTCCCTTTTGAAATTTCGGAATAATATGCCAATTCTACTACACTGCCTTTATCTTTATAAGTTACAAGGTATTTGACTACTATCCTGTCTTTGTTAGCGTAAACCGGGAGCGTTACAGTTTGGGCTTCAACTTTATCAAAACCTGCATTTTCATTCAGGTGAATATCATTTAATGTTTTTTCCCAGATTTTAGTAGACTTGTTTCCATGCCATTTAGTTATTGTTATTTGAACATCCGCAATAGCATTGGCATAAACAGGAAGCGCATATCTTTTTTCTGTTCCAATATTTAAATTAACTTCTTTTGCTACTGGGCCTTCCGGTAATACAAAAGCTTTTATGGGATTAAAAAAAATAATACCCAAAACTGATGAAATGATGATTGTGATTAAAAATGCTACCTTTTTCATAATATTTAATTTAGTACTTGTTTAAATTTATTACATGACAAAAGTAGATACTATGCATTACATAGTACATGGCAATAGATTAGACGGTAATATTTTATGATAAGTGGCAAAATGTTTATTTGTAAACTTCTGTTCCTTTATTAAATCCTCGTTCAAATATCCATTTTGCTGAATTTTTAAATATATATTTTGAATAGCCTGCATAAAAAAACCCGGAAAACCGGGTTTTAAAAAAATTCATTATTACTGTTTAAGAAAATGCCTCTTTCACTTTATCAAAAAAGTTCTTTTCATTTTTATCGGGTTGAGGATGAAAGTTGGGACTTTTGCTCAATTGCTCAAGCATTTCCTTTTCTTCATGAGTGATATGTTGTGGAGTCCAGACATTCACATGTATCAACTGGTCACCTTTTGAATAACTATTTACATCCGGAAAACCTTTTCCTTTTAACCTGAAAATTTTTCCACTTTGTGTGCCTGCCGGGATTTTAATTTTTGCCCGGCCATCAATTGTAGGCACTTCCAGGTTTGTTCCAAATACAGCATCAGTAAAATTAATATATAATTCAAACGCTACATTTTGTCCATCGCGTTGCAATTCTTTATGTTGTTCTTCTTCAATTAAAATGATCAAGTCTCCGGCTGCTCCGCCCCTTTCTCCTGCATTACCTTTTCCACTCATGCTTAATTGCATACCTTCCTGTACACCAGCAGGTATTTGCACTTTCACCATTTCTTCCCCGTAAATACGGCCCTCACCTTTGCAAGACATACATTTGGCAGTAATAGTAGTGCCTTCACCATTGCAGGTTGGACAGGTAGTAACCGTTTGCATTTGTCCCAAAAAAGTATTGGTGACTTTTCTTACCTGACCGTTGCCACCACAGGTAGAACAGGTTTGCATACTATTTTTGTCCTTTGCACCTGAACCATTGCAAGTATCACATTTTACATACTTTTTTACTTTTATCGTCTTTGTAACCCCGGAAGCAATTTCTTCATAATTAAGTTTCAATTTTACCCTTAAATTACTTCCCTTTGTGCCGGAGGATCTTCTGCTTCCACCACCACGATTACCTCCAAAAAAACTCCCAAAAACATCATCTCCAAAAATATCTCCAAACTGGCTGAAAATATCATCCATATTTACATTCGTGGCGCCGCGTCCCCCCGGACCGGAAAATGCCTGGTGTCCAAACCGATCGTATTTTGCCTTTTTATCAGGATCGCTTAAAATTTCATAAGCTTCGGCCGCTTCTTTAAATTTTTCTTCAGCTGAAGCATCTCCGGGGTTCCTGTCCGGGTGAAACTGCATAGCCACTTTTCTGTAAGACTTTTTAATTTCATCTGGCGTCGAGGTCTTTGTAACCTGTAATATTTCGTAATAATCTCTTTTCATAAATATAAGCGGAGCTAGCCGGTTAAAGTATTTTAATGGTTGCGACTTATTTAATTTCCAATAACCACTTTTGCGAATCGAATGATTTTATCGTTTAAATAATAGCCTTTCTGAACTACATCCAACACTTTTCCTACCATGTCTTTTGATGGAGCCGGTATTTGAGAAATGGCTTCGTGTTTTTCCACGTCAAATTCTGTATGAAGGCTGTCCATAACTTTTACGCCTTGTGCCTGTAATGTGGAACGAAGTTTATTAAAAATTAGAAAGATTCCTTCCAGGTGCTGATCTCCATTTTTTTCACCTTCTATCAATAATTTTTCCGCCCGGTCGCAATCGTCCAGTAAATCAAGCATTGGTATGATCACTCTTTTACCTGCTGTTTGTTCTAATTCAAGTCTCTCCCTGGCAGTCCTGCGTTTGTAATTGTCAAAATCTGCATATAAAAGCAAGTACTTAGATTTTTGTTCTTCCACCTCTTTTTTTAATTTTTCAACGTCAGCAGAAATCTTTTCATCATTTTGATCTGTTTTATCTTGCGCTGTTGCTGCATTTTCGTCAGATTGAAAAAGATTTTCCGACTTTTCTTCTGAAAATTCATCTCCATTATGCCGTTTTGTATGTTGATTCATAATATTTTATTTTGCAATCACTTTGGTCAAAAAATTTGCCAATCAATATATAGGTAAATTTGGCAGGTTTCCCTTCTGCGAAATCCTGCATGGAGATTTAATGATATTTAAACGCTTTTATTTTTTAATAAAATATTCTTAAAGATAAGAAATGTATAGCCGAACGCTGCAATGAAAGATATAAAATTAATTATCATGTACTTTTTACCTCAAGCCTTGGGAATATATACCCCAAATGTTCAATAAATAAAATTAGGGTTAATTCATTTAATTTTATTGTATGAAATTTTCCTGTCTGCTTTAAGAAAAAATTGGCACAAAATCAGCATGATTAAGTATTAACGTAATCTTTTAAACTGTGCGACATCCAATTGCAGCAAGTGTTTTGTTGAAGAAGTATTCCTATATAAAAGTTGGAATCATGAACATGATATTTTTTTTGCTGGCTCAAGCATTTTCCCTCAATACGTTGGTATAGTATTTGCCTAATCCTTCCAATTCTTCAATTAACCTATTAGACATAACATCTTTCCCTGATAAAATTTTAAATATATGAGTCAACTGGACTTGTAATGATCAGCGCTCCCATTTTTAATAATCCACTTTTGAAGGCATTTGATTTTTAAAAAATGAAGCCATAATTAAAAAGAATATAGCACAAGTTTTATAGTTAGATATAGCTAAAATGAAAAAATCATCAAATTTTTTTGAACAATAAATATTAAAAAAAAACAACAAATGAAAACACAATTATTAAAGGTCTCATTCCTCTTATTAAGCTTCGCGCTCTGGAATACCTTAAAAGCCCAGGATACAACAGAATCCAGGTCAATGATTTCAAATGTGAATTCAAATATGAATTCAACAAACATTACCACTTCCAGTAAGGACCGTTTTTCTACAAAAGATTTTAGAACATGGACATTTGGTGTACATGCCGGGGTTTTAACACCTTACACAATTTTTAGAGGTAATTCTAACGATTTTAATTCACCATCGGAGAAACTTGGATACGGTGTTTACATTAAAAAACAAATTTTACCGGCGTTTGGATTACAAGCAGAATTTTTGAAAGGCATTGTTGAAGGTTCAAGAGCTTCTTCTTTAATTAATGACCCTAATTATTTGAGTTCAAGTTTTAAAACGAATATTAAATGGTCCACCGCTTTAACAGCAAATCTAACAGTGGCAAGTTTTAATATAAATCGTATTAACAGCTATTTTGCCCCTTATATAAAAGCAGGTGCAGGCTACATGGAAACATCTACAAAATTGACAAATATTGCCAGTACTGCTAATAATGATAAAAACGATAGCTGGTATATTCCGGTTGGAGCTGGTATAAAAGTGGGTATCTCTAATGGAGTTAATCTTGATTTGGGATATGATGTAAACTTTTTAAAATCTTCCAATTTTGATGGTTTAAGCACTGGCCGTTATGATAATTTTTCTTATGGGCATTTCGGGGTTGAATTTTCTTTAGGGAAAAAATCAAATCCGCCACTTTCCCGGTATAGTGCAATTGCTGACTTGCGCAAATCCAGTGCAGATCAAGCCGCTGAATTTAGATCTGCTATGACTATGGCTCAGCAGGAAGCACAAAATATGAAGAATCAATATGACATGCAACAGGCTCAGTTGGCGAAAGATTTGGCGGATGATGATAATGACGGAGTTGCCAACAAATTTGACAAATGTCCTAATACACCAAAAGATAGTACAGTTGATGGTGCAGGATGTCCATTTGTAGTAAATCCGCAGATTATTAAAGAAACCAAAGTGGTTATAACAGATGATGACAGGAGAGTTATTGATGAAGCAATTAAAAATCTTGAATTTGATTTAGGGAAAGCAACTATTCGTTCTACCTCTAATGAATCATTAAATAGAGTAGCAGATATTCTAAAACAGAAAAACTTTAGTTTGAAATTGGCCGGTCATACCGACAATACAGGATCGATGGAGTTAAATCTTCGTCTTTCAAAAGATAGAGCAGAATCTGTAAAAGCTTATCTCGTTTCACAAGGCGCTAATCCTTCAAGGATAGAAGCTACAGGATACGGACCGAATCAACCTATAGCAACAAATAAAACCGCAGAAGGACGTCAGCAAAACCGTCGGGTTGAATTTACATTGTTCTAATTTCTAACGATATTTATCATAAACCTCACTTCTGAAGTGGGGTTTATTTTTTTAGTTAACTCCCGTATTAGTACAGCACTTTTAAAGGTGAAATGAAACATTATTCATTATTTTCGAAAGCAGTGCTTTAAAAAAATCATTGAATGAATTACTTTTACTTTTTTAAAATAAAATAAATGACAGCAAAAATTAAAGTGGCAAACCCGGTTGTAGAATTGGATGGCGATGAAATGACCAGGGTAATCTGGAAATACATCAAAGAGAAATTGATTTTACCCTATTTGGAACTTGATATAATATATTTTGATCTGGGTGTGGAACACCGGGATGCAACAAATGACCAGGTAACTATTGATTCGGCAAATGCGATTAAAAAATATGGTGTAGGTATTAAATGTGCGACTATTACCCCGGACGAAGCAAGGGTTTCGGAATTTCATTTAAAGCAAATGTGGAAAAGCCCGAATGGCACAATCCGGAATATCCTGGACGGAACAGTTTTTCGCGAACCAATCGTTTGTGAAAATGTACCCAGACTTGTTCCCAACTGGACCGCACCGATTTGTATTGGCCGTCATGCATTCGGTGATCAATACAAGGCAACGGATTTTGTAACCAAAGGAAAAGGGAAATTAAGTATTCGCTTTGAAGGAGAAGATGGAACTGTGCAGGAATATAATGTTTATAATTTTGAAGGAGATGGCGTAGCACTTGCTATGTATAATACGGATGAAAGTATTCGGGGTTTTGCCAGGAGTTGTTTTAATATGGCATTGAGTAAAAGATGGCCTTTGTACCTAAGTACAAAAAATACTATTTTGAAAAAATATGATGGCCGTTTCAAAGATATTTTTGAAGAAATATATAAACAGGAATTCCAGGCAGATTTTGACAAAGCAGGAATTACCTATGAACATCGCCTGATTGATGATATGGTGGCCAGCGCATTAAAATGGCATGGCAATTTTGTATGGGCTTGTAAAAATTATGATGGTGATGTGCAAAGTGATACAGTGGCACAGGGTTTTGGAAGCCTGGGTTTAATGACAAGTACTTTAGTAACACCTGACGGTAAAACGATGGAAGCAGAAGCAGCGCATGGCACTGTTACCCGGCATTTCCGCGAATATCAAAAAGGTAATCCAACTTCCACCAACCCGATCGCTTCCATTTTTGCCTGGACAAGAGGCCTGGAATTTCGCGGTAAACTGGATGGCAATGATGCACTGATTCACTTTTGCCGCACGCTGGAAAAAGTTTGCGTGGAAACTGTTGAGAGTGGTAAAATGACAAAAGACCTCGCCGTATGTATTCATGGAAATAAAGTAACACACGGAAAAGATTATTTATATACAGAAGAATTCCTGGATGCGCTGGATACAAATTTGAAAGCTAAGATCGGGTAATTGTTTTTGGAGGATTTAAAATTGCTTTGTATATTTTTACTCAAAAAATATTAGTACATATTTTATTGAGAAATGAATAAACCGCAGCGATATATTGCCCATTATGATTTGGATTCTTTTTTTGTAAGTGTTGAAATAGTAAATAACCCTTTATTAAAAAATAAACCTGTTCTCGTAGGCGGTAAAGAGGGCCGTGGAGTAGTGGCTGCCTGTAGTTATGCTGCACGAAAGTTTGGTATTCATTCCGCGATGCCCATGAAAAAAGCCATGTTGCTTTGCCCGCATGCAATCGTTTGTCCCGGCGATTTTTCTTCTTATTCAAAATATTCAAAATGGGTGACAGAAATAATGGTGTCCAAAGCACCGCTTGTAGAAAAAGCAAGTATTGACGAATTTTATTTGGACTTAACCGGCATGGATCATTTTTTTGATGTACTTGAATGGAGTGTTGCATTAAGAAAAGAAATTATGGATGAAACAGGTTTACCTATTTCTTTTGGCCTGGGTGCAAATAAACTAATCGCCAAAATGGCCACAAATGAAGCAAAGCCAAATGGCTTTTTATTTGTACAACCCGGCGAAGAAAAAAACTTTTTAGCACCTCTTCAAATTTCAAAAATTCCGGGTGTTGGTAAACAAACAACTGAAGTTTTAAAAAGTATGGGTTTATTTTTTATTCGCGACCTGCAACAAAAATCTGTAGAAGACATTGAAAATTCTCTGGGCAAAAGCGGCATGGATATTTGGCAAAAAGCACAAGGCATACATCAGGGAGAAGTGCATCCAATACATGAATCAAAATCTATTTCCACTGAAAATACATTTCATGAAAATACATGTGATGAAACATTCTTATTAAGTCAGCTTGTAAGAATGACTGAAAAAATTTGTTTCCAGTTACGCAAAAAAAATTCCATGGCAGGATGTGTTGCAGTAAAAATACGTTATGCCAATTTTGAAACCAGTACGATGCAGGCTGCCATTGATTTTACCTGCCGTGATGACGAAGTGATTCCTGTTGCCATCCAGCTTTTTCACAAGCATTTCAGGAAAAAAAATGATGTGCGTTTAAT
>JBDTAN010000097.1:0-5646 GCA_039924585.1 Chitinophagaceae bacterium
AAAGAAAATTCCTTCAATCATATTATGGGGTCCACCGGGCGTGGGCAAAACAACGATCGCTCATATTATTGCACAAACATTACATGTGCCGTTTTATCAATTGAGTGCCATCAGCAGTGGCGTAAAAGATGTCCGCGAAGTAATTGAACTTGCTAAAAAACAAAGCGGCGCAATTTTATTTATTGATGAAATTCATCGATTTAATAAAGGTCAGCAGGATGCATTATTGGGCGCTGTGGAAAAAGGAACAATCACGCTGATCGGCGCAACTACTGAAAATCCTTCTTTTGAAGTAAACTCCGCATTGCTTAGTCGTTGCCAGGTGTATATTTTAAAATCATTGGATGAAAAAGCTATGACAAAGCTCCTTGCAAGTGCCATAGATACAGATGAAAAGCTCAAGCTAATTTCTCCGGTATTAAAAGAAACTGCAGCATTGATCCGTATTTCCGGCGGTGATGCCAGGAAATTATTAAACCTGCTTGAATTGGTAATTGATTTTGCCAATGATGAAAATAAACAATTAATAAATCCTGAAATAACAGATGAATTAGTTATGCGCGCTGCGCAAACGAAAGTGGCTTTATATGATAAAAAAGGCGAACAGCATTATGATATCATTTCTGCCTTTATTAAAAGTATGCGGGGAACGGATCCAAATGGAGCCATATACTGGCTGGCGAGAATGATAGAAGGTGGCGAAGATGTAAAATTTATAGCTCGCCGCATGTTGATATTTGCGAGTGAAGATATTGGCAATGCAAATCCTAATGCGCTTTTGCTGGCCAATGCATGTTTTGATGCAGTGAATAAAATTGGCTACCCCGAATCGCGCATCATTTTATCTCAATGTGCCATATATCTCGCATCTTCTATAAAGAGCAATGCAGCGTATGAAGCAATCGGTGCGGCACTTTCCGCTGTAAAATCTACAGGTGATTTGCCTGTACCATTGCATATCCGTAATGCTCCAACGGGACTTATGAAGGAAATCGGTTATGGGAAAAATTATCAATATGCGCATTCCTTTGAAAGTAATTTTACGCCCCAGGAATATTTACCCGAAAAACTGAAAGGCACTCTTTTCTATAAGCCTCAAGATAATCCGCGTGAAAAAGAGATCAGGAATTTTTTAAAGACTCTGTGGAAGGATAAATATGGTTATTAATAAAAGCATTTTTGTCCTAAATACAAAGGAAATATGAAAATTTTCCCCTGCATTTTGGGAATTACAATTTTGCCTTATCTTCACGCCCAAAATTTTATTACATGAATACAGTTATTGTTCCAGTTGACTTTTCAGAAACATCCATGAACGCGGCTAAATATGCGGCTCAATTATTAGTCGGCCAGTATGGGGTTGAAATGATTATATACCATTCTTTTGAAAAAGAAGCAGATGCTGAAAAATGTAATGCAGACCTGGAGGCATTCCGGGATGAACTTATGCAAAATTGCCCGGTAAAAATTTCAATCTATTCGGAGCAATCAAAGGATTTTGTAGAGGAATTGGAAAAATTCGTTCGTCATCGCCGTGCAGACCTGGTGATTATGGGCATTACCGGTAAATCTGCTATTGCACAAGTTTTTATGGGCAGCAATACATTAAAAATGGCAGAAACGAAAGCTTGCCCGGTTTTAATTGTACCTGAAAAATCTACTTTTCATGAAGTAAAGAATGTAATGCTGGCTTCGGATTTTAAAAATGTTCAAAATACAACGCCTTCTGCTCCTATCAAAAGTTTTTTAGAAACTTTCAAACCACATTTTCATATTGTAAATGTGGATGAAAATCATTTCGTGGCCATTTCGCCTGAATATGAAAAGCAGAAAGAAGACTTAGTGGAAATGTTTAAAGAATTTTCACCTGAATTTTATTTCCTTCGTTTGTTTGATGTGGAAGAAGCATTACAACTTTTTGCGGAAGAAAGAAATATTGACCTGATCATTCTTATACAAAAAGAAACTTCATTAAGACATAAAATGTTCAAAGCCAACGTTGCTAAAAAATTATCTTTCCAAACAACTATTCCAATTTTGATCGTACAAGAATAACTTTTTCATATAAAAAAATTGACCGGCTTATGGCCGGTTTTTTTGTAAAAAACTAAAAGTGTATTTATCGCGTTTATAAAAATAATATTTCAAAATCATATTTTATAATCAATCATATTGAAGACAAACTGGACCATTCAAGTTTTTTCGGAATTAACTGCTTATGAATTATATGCTATAATTCGTCTGAGAAACGAAGTTTTTGTCGTGGAGCAAAACTGTGTCTTTCAGGATGCAGATAATCATGACCAGGTATCGCATCATATATGTGGCTGGAAAGAAGGAAAAATCGCAGCTTATGCCCGTGTGTTACCTCCCGGGGAAATATATGAGCAACCGTCAATCGGTCGTGTTGTGACTGCAAGGTCTTCCAGGAAACAACAAACTGGAAAGGAATTAATGCAAAATGCAATTTCTTTTACTCAAGCAACGTATGTAGGAATGGACATAACAATTGGCGCACAGTTGTATCTCCTGGCATTTTATGGATCGCTTGGTTTTAAAAAAACTGGTGATATTTACCTGGAAGATGGAATTGAGCACATTAAAATGAATTTAAAATTTGTTCAATGAATTTGTTTTATACTTAATATTGCCAATGAAATCCCCGAACCCGTTTATATGAAACTAAGAAAAGGAATTTTTTTAATCATTTCTTTTATGTTTTTCAGCATGTTTTCATTTGGTCAGATTAAACAAAATGAAACAGAGCTTGAAGAAATCAGTGGGCACTGGGAAGTCAGCGCAACAATAGGCGCAAACAACTTTTTAGGAGATTTGGGAGGAAATATTGGGATTGGTCAACCCTTTTTAAAAGATTATGTTTTTAAAACAATAAAACCACTTGTTGGTATTTCCACAACGTATAATCTCAATGCCTGGATCAGTTTTTCAGGTGGATTAAGTTTTACAAATGTAGATGGCGCTGATAGCCTGATTAATAACAAGGGTGGATTGGAAAGATGGCGCTTCAACAGGAATCTGAGTTTTCACTCTTTTATTTATGAAGGTTATGCTTCATTTGATTTTTATCCCATGACTTTTTTTGATCGTACTGCTGGTATTTACCAGGTTGCTCCATTTATTAGTGCTGGAATTGGCGTATTTCATTTTAATCCCAAAACACAATTAAATGGGCAAACTGTAGAATTAGCACCCCTTCATCTGGAAGGACAAGGTTTCCCGGAATACACAAATCGTAAGCCTTATTCACTCGTACAAGTGTATATTCCACTTGCAATTGGTGTAAAATATTTTATAAATAATAATTATTCTTTGGCGGCAGGACTTCGAATCAGGAAAACTTTTACAGATTATATAGATGATATAAGTACCACTTATATCGATCCTTCACTTTTTGATAAATACCTCACTCCGGACCAGGCAATCCTTGCAAAAGAATTATACTCCCGGAGCCTGCAACCTTGGAAAGTGAAGCCAAATATTGATAAGGCACATACAAATAATAAAGACGGTTATTTGGATATTTTCCTCACATTCAGCATGCGTATAGGTAGTAATACGATTTATAAAACTGGAGTATTTTAATGTATATATAGGTTTCTAGCAAGAAAATACAATTTTTGCTTTAGTTGAAAAATGAAGCATTATTTTAAAAACCAATTCGCTTTCTATTCTTCCATTCGTTTTGTGAATTTTTTTTCTTCTATTTTTTTGTCCATCATATTTTCCAGCGCTTCATAAATTTGATTCAATTGCACATCATGGCTACCAATCTTTTCTTTTAAGCCATTTAATTGCTCAAGAATATCATTGTGTTGGATGACAAATTTTCGGAGGGCAATAAATGTCCGGATAATTGCAATGTTCATTTTTATTGCAGTGCTGCTTCTTAAAACACTTGCCAGCATTGTTATACCGTGCTCCGTAAAAGCATAAGGCAATAGATCTTTTCTTCTTTGTTTCTGCGAAACATTTAATTGTACAGACTCTGTATATAATTCATTTTTAACACTATATGAATATGAGGTCACAAACTGTGACCTCATATTATACATTTCTTTTAAAATCTTTTGGGAACCGGTCTTTATTTCTAATAACAGCTTGGTTCAGCACTTTGGTTTCCACTTCATATAATGCTGCGAGGTTAAAGTCAAGCATGATCTTTTGGCCTCTTATTTCATAGATCTTTTTTGTATTGCATGCAATTCCATGAATTTATGTTTTGAAATTTTTCTTCAACTAAATCACATGAAGTCCAGGATAAAATTCTTTGATATTATTATAAGGTAATTTATTTCTTACTACAATATAATTAAATTAATTGATGGATACAAGCTATTTATAAAAAATGCTTTTCGAAATTTAAAATTCTTCGGCTAAATATTTTGCTGTGGAGTTGTTTTTTTCTTTGATCAAATTTTCAGGCGTGCCTTCAAATAAAATATAGCCGCCTTCATCGCCGCCTTCGGGGCCCAAATCAATAATATGATCAGCCACTTTTATGACATCTAAATTGTGCTCAATCACCAAAACTGTATTTCCCCGATCTACTAATTTATTCAATACATCCAGTAAATGCTGAATGTCCTGGAAATGTAAGCCGGTAGTTGGTTCATCTAAAATATAGAATGTTTTTCCCGTATCCTTTTTGGCAAGTTCCGTAGCGAGCTTTACACGCTGTGCTTCTCCTCCACTGAGTGTTACAGAAGATTGGCCCAATGTAATATATCCAAGGCCGACTTCCTTCAGCACTTTTATTTTCCTATATAAAAAAGGAACTGGCTGAAAAAACTCTGTTGCTTCATCTACGGTCATTGCCAGTACATCACTAATTGATTTTCCTTTGTACCTGATCTCTAAAGTTTCGCGGTTATATCTTTTGCCATTGCATGTATCACAATGCACATACACATCCGGTAAAAAATTCATTTCAATCACGCGCATTCCACCACCTTCGCACCTTTCGCAGCGGCCACTTTTTACATTGAATGAAAAACGGCCTGGTTTATACCCCCTGATTTTTGCTTCGGGCACGGATGCAAAAAGCATTCGTATCTCTGTAAAAAATCCGCAATAAGTGGCCGGATTACTTCTTGGTGTGCGGCCAATGGGCGATTGATCTATTTCAATAACTTTATCTATATTTTCCAAACCTTTGATATCACTGAATTCAAGCGCCAACCCTTTTGAATTATATGCATGTTTTGCCAGTAAAGGATACAAGGTTTCGTTGATCAAAGTTGATTTGCCACTCCCGCTCACACCACTTACAACAATAAATTTTCCTAAAGGTAATTTCACTGAAACATTTTTTAAATTATTTCCTTTTGCGCCTTTTAATTCTAAAAATTTACCGGATCCTTTTCTTCTTTCATCAGGAATCTTAATTGATTTTTTCCCTGACATATATAAAGCTGTTTCAGAATTTGAATGCAGCACTTCTGCAGGTGTTCCCATCGCTACAATATTTCCTCCGTGTATGCCAGCCTTTGGCCCAATATCAATAATATAATCAGAAGCCATCATGATATCCTTATCATGTTCCACTACTAAAACGCTGTTTCCGATATCGCGTAGATTTTTTAATGCTTTGATCAGGCGATGATTATCGCGCTGATGCAGACCAAT
>JBDTAN010000098.1:0-6732 GCA_039924585.1 Chitinophagaceae bacterium
ACTTTCTTTATCGATCCGTATGAGATGCTCAATTTTGAAACACCAAAAGATAAAAACCTGAAAGTTTTACAGTTTTTATTTGATGAAGAAATATTACGTTTTCGTTTTCTGACAGATATTTGTGCAGTACATTATCCCGATCAAAAAGGCCGTGAACTGGCGGTTGTATATCACTTGCATAATCTTCAGGATAATGTGCGTATCCGGTATAAGATTTTTACACCGATTGAAAACCCGGATATTTTTTCTGCCACAGGATTGTATCAATCTGCCAACTGGATGGAAAGAGAAACTTATGATTTTTTTGGTATTAATTTCGTGGGTCATCCCAACCTGAAAAGAATTCAGAATGTGGATGAAATGGATTATTTCCCTATGCGGAAAGAATACCCAATGGAAGATCAAACCAGGATCGATAAAGATGATGAAATGTTTGGGCGCGGAAGTTCGGTATTATAATTTTTTTAAATAGACGATAAATATAAACAGGATGTCTGATCTTATTTTTCCAAATATAAAATTGCCGGAAGGATCTATTGAAAAAAATACGACCACTTTAAACATGGGTCCAACGCACCCTGCAACGCATGGTGTATTTCAAAATATATTGGAGATGGACGGGGAGCGTGTAATTTCTTCCGAACAAACAATTGGCTATATTCACAGGGCTTTTGAAAAAATTGCAGAGCGGAGACCGCTTTACCAGATAACTACTTTAACGGACAGGCTAAATTATTGTTCATCCCCCATTAATAATATGGGCTGGCATATTACCTGTGAAAAATTATTAAGGGTAAAAATTCCTAAGCGCGTTGATTATTTGCGCGTGATCATTATGGAATTAGCACGTATTTCTGACCACCTGATTTGCAATTCAATAGTTGGTGTTGATACAGGCGCATTGTCCGTTTTTTTATACGTGATGCAATACCGTGAACTTATTTATGAAATTTATGAAGAAATATGCGGTTCAAGACTTACTACAAACATTGGACGCATTGGTGGTTTTGAAAGAAATTTCAATAACATCGCATTTACAAAACTGGAAAAATTTCTGAAAGAATATCCGGGCGTTTTGAAAGAGTTTGAAACATTACTTCAAAGAAACAGGATATTCATGGAACGTACTATTGGAGCCGGCCCAATTAGTGCTGAAAGGGCTTTGAATTACGGATTTACCGGTCCAAATCTTCGCGCTGCTGGCGTTGATTACGATGTACGCGTGCACACACCCTATAGTAGCTATGAAGATTTTGATTTTAAAATTCCAGTTGGAAAAACTGGTGATTGTTATGACCGGTTTTTAGTGCGCAACCAGGAAATGTGGCAAAGCCTTTCCATTATAGAACAAGCGTATAAAAAAGTACAGGAATTTAAAGGCGCGGAAGCAGAAGTTTATCATGCCGATGCACCGGAATATTATTTGCCGCCGAAGAAAGATGTTTACACAAAAATGGAAGCTTTAATATGGCATTTTAAAATTGTCATGGGTGAAACAGAAATTCCTGTTGGTGAAGTATATAATTGTGTAGAAGGAGGAAATGGCGAACTCCGATTTTATTTGATCAGTGACGGAGGTCGCACACCTTATCGGTTACATTTTCGCCGGCCTTGTTTTATTTATTACCAGGCTTTCAATGAAATTACACAGGGTTGTATGTTGAGTGATGCGGTAGTTGTATTGAGCAGCCTGAATTTGATAGCTGGTGAAATGGATGGTTAAAAAAAAATATTAAATTAATTTTTTATAAAAATTAAATATGGTTTTTTCAGAAAAAAATTTAAAAGAAGTTAGCAGGATCATTTCTTTTTATCCGGAAGGAAAACAGAAAAGCGCTATACTACCCGTGTTGCATTTGGCACAGGAAGAAAATGGTGGTTGGCTGAGTTCCGAATCTATGGATTATGTTGCCTCACTTTTACAACTTGATCCAATTGAAGTTTATGAAGTAGCTACTTTTTACAGCATGTATAATTTTCATCCTGTAGGTAAATATATTTTTGAAGTTTGTCAGACAGGCCCGTGTATGGTCAAAGGATGTGATGAGATCATCGCATACATCAAAGAAAAATTAAATATAGGCGTGGGTGAAACTACGGCAGATGGAATGTTTACTTTGAAAACAGTTGAATGTCTTGGTGCATGCGGGTATGCGCCCATGATGCAGTTAGGAAAAACATACAGGGAACATTTGACCAAAGAAAAAATTGACAGCATTATTGAAAGTTGCAGAACAATGAATAATTAAGAAGTAATAGCCGTTGAATAGTTTGCAGAAAAATATTTGCTGCAATCATTTAACCGAAAATATTTTATAGAAAATGGTAAAACTACTTTTAGAAAACGATCATATAGAAGGTATTCGATATTTCAAGGCTTACCGGGAAAATGGTGGATATCAATCCCTGGAAAAAGCCATGAAAATGTCACCGGATGAAATTACTGAACAAGTAAAACTAAGCGGCCTGAGAGGCAGGGGTGGAGCAGGTTTTCCAACCGGATTAAAATGGAGTTTTTTGGCGAAGCCTGAAAATACACCAAGGTATCTCGTATGCAATGCGGATGAAAGTGAACCAGGTACTTTTAAAGATCGATACCTGATGGAATTTATTCCGCATTTATTAATTGAAGGCATGATCATTTCTTCTTTCGCATTGGGTTCCAACAGATCTTATATTTATATACGCGGCGAATATGCCTGGATCGTAGATATTCTCGAACAAGCTATTCAGGAAGCAAAGCAAAATGGATTTCTCGGAAAAAATATTTTAGGAACTGGGTTTGATTGTGAAATATATGTTCATCCCGGTGCAGGCGCTTATATCTGCGGAGAAGAAACTGCTTTACTCGAATCGCTGGAAGGTAAAAGGGGAAATCCAAGAATCAAACCGCCATTTCCGGCTGTGAAAGGCTTATGGAATTGTCCAACTGTTGTGAATAATGTAGAAACCATTGCAGCAGTGGTTCCCATCATTAAAATGACTGGCGCGGAGTATGCAAAAATTGGTGTGGGCAGATCTACAGGCACAAAGCTTATCAGTGCTTGTGGCAACATCAATAAACCCGGTGTGTATGAAATCGATATGACCATTTCCGTGGAAGATTTTATTTATAGTGATGAATATTGTGGTGGCATTGCAAATGGCAAAAGATTAAAAGCTTGTATTCCCGGCGGTTCATCTGTGCCTATTTTGCCCGCTAATCTTTTATTGAAAACAGCAAAAGGAGAAACACGGTATATGAATTATGAAAGTCTTGCTGACGGCGGGTTTGCAACAGGTAGTATGATGGGAAGCGGTGGATTTATTGTACTGGATGAAGATCAGTGCGTGGTAAAAAACACGTATACTTTTGCTCGTTTTTACAGGCATGAAAGCTGCGGCCAATGCAGCCCGTGCCGGGAAGGAACAGGCTGGATGGAAAGGATTTTAAAGAATATTGATACAGGAAAAGGGAAGATGAGTGATATAGATTTACTTTGGGATGTGCAAGGAAAAATTGAAGGAAATACGATATGCCCGCTTGGTGATGCGGCAGCCTGGCCTGTTGCAGCTGCGATCAGGCATTTTAGGGATGAGTTTGAATGGCATATTTTAAATCCTGAAGAATCTCAAAGAAGAAATTTTGGTTTGGCAAATTATGCCGCACCTTTGGAAACAGCAGTTTAAGACTTTTATTTTTTATTTATATTTCGATTATGCCTGAAGAATTATATAAAGTAACAATAGATAATATAACAATAGAAGTTCCCCCCGGAACTACAATCCTGCAGGCTGCGCGTAAGATTGGTGGTGAAGTAACCCCGCCAGCCATGTGTTATTATAGTAAACTGGAGGATAGTGGAGGAAAATGCCGCACTTGTTTGGTGGAAGTAAGCAAAGGCAGTGAAAAAGATCCGCGGCCTATGCCAAAATTGGTGGCAAGTTGTCGTACAACCGTGATGGATGGCATGGAGGTAAAAAATATTACCAGTCCGCGTGCATTGGAAGCGAGGAGAGGAGTGGTAGAATTTTTACTCATTAATCATCCGCTTGACTGCCCCATTTGCGACCAGGCAGGCGAATGTGATTTGCAGGATTTGAGTTATGAACATGGCACTGAAGGAACACGTTTTGAATTTCAAAAAAGAATTTTTGAAAAACATGATCTCGGCCCTTATATACAATTACACATGACGCGTTGCATTCTTTGTTATCGTTGTGTGTATGTAGCTGATCAACTAACTGATAAAAGACAACATGGAATATTAGACCGTGGAGAATGTTCGGAAATTGCCACTTATATTTCAAAATCTTTGGATCATGATTTTATAGGAAACGTAATTGACGTATGCCCGGTTGGCGCTCTTACTGATAAAACTTTTCGATTTAAAAACAGGGTTTGGTTTACAAAACCGGTAGATGCACACCGGGATTGTGATAAATGCGCCGGCCTGGTAAGATTATGGTTGCGCGGCGATGAAGTTTTCCGCGTTACAGTGAAACGAGATGAATGGGCTGAAGTAATCAATGGGCCAGATGGCAAACCTGCCTGGATATGCAATGAATGTCGCTTTGAAAAGAAAAAAGAATCGGATTGGGTTATTGAAGGTCCGACACACATTAACAGGCATTCTGTAATTGCACAAGGGCATTATGAAGGTTTGAAAATGCCGAAAGAATTTTTACCGGAAGTCATTGGAAAAAAACCTCGTTTGTTTTTAAATATACATAACGTAAGCGAAGTGAACCGGCCCGATATTGACCTGAGTTTAATTGAAGGACCTGCAACAAGCGATGATTTTGAAAAACCTAAAAACGATTAATTAGCAATTATGTTTTTACTCACAATTGACTGGGGATTTTTTTTAGAAAAATTGATATTAATCGCAATTGTCATTACACTTTCGCTTGTAATAGCAATGTACGCCACGTATGCAGAAAGAAAAATTGCTGCGTTCATGCAGGATCGAATTGGCCCTAATAGGGCCGGGCCATTCGGTATTTTGCAACCACTGGCCGATGGTATGAAGTTATTTTTTAAAGAAGAGATCATTCCAAATAGTTCCAATAAATTTTTATTTATCATGGGGCCTGCATTGGCGATGCTTACCGCAATGATGACTTGTGCTGTTATACCATGGGGAAATAAACTGGAATTATTCGGACGCAGTATTCCACTGCAAATTGCAGATATTAATATTGGTATCCTCTACATTTTTGCAGTTGTAAGTTTGGGTGTTTATGGAATCATGATTGGTGGATGGGCGTCCAATAATAAATTTTCACTACTCGCTGCTATGCGTGGTGCATCACAGGTAATTAGTTATGAACTTGCAATGGGCATTTCATTGATCGCATTACTCATGCTCACAGGTTCACTCAGTTTGAAAACAATTGTAGAGCAACAAATGCAACCAGGCCATTTTTGGAACATTGCATATCAACCTTTAGGTTTCCTGATATTTTTTATATGTGCGATGGCGGAATGTAACCGCGCACCTTTTGATTTACCCGAAGCAGAAAATGAATTGAACATGGGTTATCACCAGGAATATTCATCCATGAAATTGGGTTTTTACCTTTTTTCTGAATACATTAATATGTTTATCAGCAGTGCTGTAATGGTAACATTATTTTTTGGCGGGTATGATATGCCTTTCGTAAATGAAACATTATTATCACCTAATGTTGCAGCGATAATTGGTGTAGTAGCATTCTTTGCCAAAATATTTATTTTCATTTTTATATTTATGTGGATCAGGTGGACATTGCCAAGGTTCAGGTATGATCAATTGATGAATCTTGGCTGGAAAGGGCTGATTTTACTGGCTTTGGCGAATATGTTGATTACGGCTTTGGTTATTTTATACAGGATGTAAAAATGAAATTAAAAAAAAACAGGATTTCTATGGAAGTCTATGTATAGTAAAATATTTTTGCAGTTATATATGCGGGATTAAATTGATTGACGAAAAAGAAGAAACATGGAAGCATTAACGAAAAACGTGATGGAGGTGGACAGGAGCCCAATGAATTTCTGGGAGAAAATTTATCTCCCAGCAATTTTAAGAGGCATGTCTATTACATTCATGCATATGTTTAAGAAAAAGCCCACCATTAAATACCCGGAAGAAAAAAGATATTTTAGTCCAGTATTTCGTGGAATGCAAATATTAAACAGGGATGAAGAAGGCCGTGAAAGATGCACTGCATGTGGATTGTGTGCTGTTGCATGTCCTGCAGAAGCAATTACCATGGAAGCTGCTGAAAGAAAACCGGGTGAAGAAAATTTATACAGGGAAGAAAAATATGCAGCGCGTTATGAGATCAATATGCTGCGGTGTATTTTTTGTGGATTGTGTGAAGAAGCATGCCCGAAAGATGCGGTTTATTTGTCGGAAACTGTTACACCTGCAGATTATGCCAGGAAAAATTTTATTTATGATAAAAAAGATTTACTCATCCCTGATCCTTTAAAAGATCCGGAAGGTTTTGCAAAAGCAAAAGGGTTGCATCAATAATTTAATTATAAAACTGCTTCTTCAAAAATGGATATAACGACGATTGTTTTTTGGTTCCTTAGTGCACTTGCGCTTTTTAGTGCCATCATGGTGGTGACGAGAAAGAATCCCATATTCAGTGTACTTTGGTTGATTGTGGTATTTTTTGCAATTTCCGGCCACTACCTTTTATTGAACGCACAATTCCTGGCTGTTGTAAATATCATTGTGTATGCCGGCGCGATTATGG
>JBDTAN010000099.1:0-2647 GCA_039924585.1 Chitinophagaceae bacterium
GTAGCTGCGCAAATATTATTCCTCCAACGGGTGGCCCGAAAGATACAACTGCGCCGGTATTAGTTGGCGCAATACCAGTTGATTCATCGTTGCATTTTACAACAAAAAAGATCACACTGAATTTTGATGAGTTTGTACAACTGAGCAGTAATTTTGGTGATGAAATTGTGGTTTCACCTTATCCTTTATTGCCACCATTGTTTGAAGCACGTTTGAAAACTGTTACCATCAAACTACGCGATACATTAAAACCCAATACAACATATTCTATTGATTTTGGTAAAGCAATCCAGGATGTAAATGAATTGAATACAATTAATAATTTCGACTATGTTTTTTCAACCGGAAATTACATTGCAAATGGAACACTTTCCGGAAAAGTGATCGAGGCCGAAACAGGTGCAACAGACAGCACATTGATTGTAGTTTTGCATAGCAATTTACAAGATAGTGCTATAAAAAAAATTCGCCCGGATTATTATGCGAAATTAAATGGTAGTGGAAATTTTGTTTTTCATCATTTGCCCAATGAAGATTTTTCTGTGTATGTTTTACCCAATGATTATTCTAAAAAATATGATGACAGCACTAAAATGTTTGCTTTTTTAAATGCGCCTGTAAAAATTGACAGCAGTCGTCAAAGTGTTACGCTGTATGCTTTTCGAGCGTTTGAGCAAAAAGAAAAACCTGTTGTGGCAGAAACTAAAAAACCAAAAAAAAGTACCGAACCTGAAGCGTTAAAAGTTGCATTTTCTTCGGGTGGTGTGCAAGATATTCTTGTTCCACTTTCTATTTATACAAACAGGAAGGTGACTGAATTTGATTCATCGAAAATTGTTTTATCAGATACATTTTATAAACCTATTGCAGTGCATTGGCTAGCTGATACTTCCGGGAAACAGTTTACAATGCAGTATGCCTGGATACCTGAAAGAGAATATATTCTTGTTGTTCAAAAAGAAGCACTTAAAGATAGCGCGGGCATTATGCCTGAAAAAAATGATACGCTGGAATTCAGGACAAAACCCGAAGCGGATTATGGAAATATACTGATTCGTTTTTCCAATCTTGATCTCACAAAAAATCCGGTATTGCAATTTGTTCAGGGAAATGACATTATAGATTCCATTGTGCTCACGCAGAAAGAATGGTCGCGTAAAATTTTCACACCCGGCGATTACACCATCCGAATTTTGTATGACGAAAATAAAAATGGGAAATGGGATCCGGGGAATTTTGATACAAAAAAACAACCGGAAATAACCATTCTTATTCCGCGGAAAGTCACGGTGAAAGCGAATTGGGATAATGAAGTGGACATTAAATTATAAAAATTAACGCATCATTTTTGTTTGTATTATTTATTCTCAATATCAAGTTTTAACTTTATCCGTAATTAATAACAGTGCATGGAATTGCCTTCAGCTTTATTGGAAAATGCGGTGAATGAATTTTCAAAATTACCGGGTATTGGAAAAAAATCTGCGCTTCGGCTTGTGTTGCATTTATTAAAACAGGATGCAGGTGCCGTTACAAAATTCAGTGAAGCCATTACACGTATGCGCAATGACATTAAATTTTGCCAGCGTTGTCAGAATATCAGTGACGCTGATATTTGCGCAATCTGCGCGAACTCTATGCGCAACAATCACCAGATATGTGTAGTGGAAAATGTACGCGATGTAATTGCGATCGAAAGCACGCAACAATTTAATGGCACGTACCATGTTTTGGGTGGTATCATTTCTCCTTTAGATGGTATTGGCCCGGATCAACTTTCCATTGAGTCATTGATTCAACGTATAAAAAATGAAGAAACAGAAGAACTCATTTTCGCATTAAGTCCGAATATACAAGGTGACACCACCATTTATTATATACAAAAAAAGTTGGGCGCGCATGTTTGTAAAATTTCTACAATCTCCCGCGGCATTGCATTTGGAGGGGAATTAGAATATGCAGATGAACTCACGCTTGCACGTAGCATCGCGAATCGCGTACCGGCAAATAGTTTTGTGAAATAAAATTCTTCATTTTTTCAAGGAGCTTTGATCACTTGCCACGACTTTTAAGTCGTGGAATATTTATATCTAAAATCAATTTAAATTTAGCCACTTGTAAGCATAAAAAAAGAGCCTCGATGTAAGAGGCTCTTAGTTTTTCAAGTAGGGGTATATTATAACTTAATCAGTTTCCTGAATTCAATCTTACCCGGCGTTTGAATTTTCATCAAATAAATACCTGGTGCGAGATTCCCGCAATTGAATGAAACGGTATTCATGCCTTTCACCATTTGTTTTTCTACAGATTGTAATGTATGACCCTGCATATCGGTTAGCAGGAATGAATACGTACAATTCGTATTTTCATTAACCATCAAAGTGAATTTATCTTTAAATGGATTTGGAAAAACATTGATCGAATTCTCATTTTCTGTTCCTGCAGATACTGCAGTTTTACCAGTTAAACCCGGAAGAGCAACCAATGCTTTATCACCACCATGCAGGTAGAAAGTGGACAGGTAAGTTGCTTCAAACTCAATCATCTTATTATTTGCATCATAGTTGCCGGCAAATGAAGGTGTAATGAATGCAGTCGTGTGTTTGGTGAATGCAGTCGCGCAATCATCATTGTTTTGTGATACACG
>JBDTAN010000100.1:0-6447 GCA_039924585.1 Chitinophagaceae bacterium
AGACTGGGCGCATTACTGGATACAGGAAGGGATTTGCACTTTTGGCGATGCATTATATGTGCGCGAAGCGGAAGGCGAAGATGCCTATCTTAAAAAAATGCGGCAAAGCAGTTATGGTATAGAAAATAAATTACCCCTCGTTTTGGGAGATGAAGTAGTGGAGGAAGACGCTTACCAACCCGACATATATAGTAAGGGCGCATTCTTTATGCATACACTGCGTTACGTGTTGGGTGACAGTTTATTTTTCCCCACATTAAAAGGTTTTGTTACGGATCCTTTATACACATATAATAACCAGGTGACAACGGATGATGTAGAAAAATATTTTAGCACAGCAGCGCATCAAAATCTCAAACCATTATTTGATTTTTATTTACGCACAGCAAAAAAATTGGCGATTGATATACATGAAATGGCCGACAATAGATATCTGATTAAACTCTTGAATTATGATGGTGCTTTACCCATAGATATTCAAACTGATTCCGGTTTAAAAAGAATGATAATTAATTCAAAAGGCATTTACATAAACAGTACAACGATGCCTGTTGCAGATCCTAAAGTGTATTATTTAAAAACTGTTTTATACGAATAATGAAGTTGAAAAAAATGGTTGATATCATCCCCGCGATTTTATTTCTTATCGCCGGGATGATATGTTTTCTCTGCATTTTTTAATACATCGTCTTTATAAAATAAAACATCTTTGAATTTACCTTTGGAATACATTAATCCCTGGTCAAAAAAATGAGGTGAATTCAGATCGCCACTTTCACCGCCCGCGAGTAATGATTTGGCTTTTACTTTTTCGCCAAATTCAACAACGCAAATAAAACTGTTTCCATTCACGCCATATCTTTTAACAGTGCCGGGGAAAGTATGGCTGCTATAAGATGGAATCATGCCCCAGGTAGAAGAAGTAAAACCCACAGGATAACTTGCAGCCTTGTCATCAAAATGCTGGTCGATGTCGTTGGAGATTCTTTGAAATCGATTGACTTCGCCCCAGGGCATTTCCCATTTTCCAAAATTTTCTTTAAGTTTTTCTATGGTTTCCGTCAAAGGTTTTAGCAGCTCATTTGCAGAGGCATTAGCCGCAAACAATTTTGTTTTTTCTACAATATCATTTTCTTCATCTTCTATAACAGGTGTCTTGAAAATGGCTGGCAATAGGCGTTCTCCCCAGTTCACAGCAAGTGTAGTAGCCACCGAATTTTCACCACAACGATAATCCCATTTCTTTAAAATATCCATGGGAGCTGCCAGGGAATTTTTCAAATTTTCATTTTCAGTGCCCGATTTTTCATACGCTTTTATTAATGCCGGAATTAAAATTTCAAAGGCAGATAAATAGGTATCATATCCTTTTTCAATTACTTTATCAATGGTATACGATTTTTCATTTACCAAAATTCTTAAAGCATTAATGCCGCGAAAATTTTGTCCGTCCGGTGCCATATATGCCGGGTAATCTTTTTTCAGCGGACTATATTTTCCAGCTACAGTGTACGGTGTAGAGTTACAATTTTCAATCCAGCCATTTGTCGGATTATAAATATGCACGCTTTCATTCACACTATGTAAGCCTTTCCAATCAGTCGCAGAAGTAGTGCCATCAACGGGTTTTGACCAGTCGTAATTTGTATCCCTGATAGGAATAAAATTTCCATGCCAGTACGCGATATTTCCTTCTGCGTCTGCATACACCGTATTGTTGGATGTGTTTGCCAACAAATCCATTACTTCTTTATATTCTTCAAAACTTTTTGCTTTCGTGCGTTGCCAGCTTTGTATCAAACCTTTGATGTCGCGGTTATTGGATCGTACACTTATCCAATTGCCATTTCTGATGGCCATTACCGGGCCATGACCTGTATAAAAAGTGTTGATAGATTTTGTAGAAATAGAATTGCCGTCTTTATATTGTATATCAATTTTTTTCTGCAATACTTTTTTCTCAGTATTGTTATATAAATAATACAACTCATTATCTTTCTTCGTTATTTTTTCGATGTACGCATCCGACACATCTGTATAGCCGGAAGTATGCATCCAGCCACAATGTTCATTGAATCCCTGGTACACAAAAAACTGCCCCCAGGTAACTGCGCCATACGCATTCAAACCATCTTCACTCACCATCTGTACTTCGGGTCGGAAATAAAAAGTAACATGCGGGTTGATATATAAAATGGCATGATGCGATGCGGTGATTGAAGGTGCAAAAGCAAAACCATTGGAACCTGTTGGCGTTTCCAGTTCTACATTTTTTTTGGTTACAGGAATTGATGTGCCGCCATAAAAATTTTGCAATTCATCCACGCTGATATCTGCCACACTTATCGCGCCTATACTTCCATCGGTCCACAACAATGGATACCAGGGTTCAAATTTTTTCAAAAGTTGTGGCTTCACTTTTTTGTGCGTGTATAAATAAAAATTAATGCCATCCGCGAAAGCGTTGCAAAGATTTTTTAGCCAGGGCGGCGATGTCTCATAATCATGTTTTGCATCTGCTGTATCAATGATCATTCGAATAAGCAAGTCGTTGTACAAATCTTTTTCACCATTCAGTTCAGAGAGCCGGCCAAGCTTTTCGATATAGTTCATTTCAACGCGGTTAAAATCATCTTCACATTGCGCGTAGAGCAGGCCAAAGACCGCGTCTGCATCCGTTTTCCCATACACATGCGGAATGCCATACTGATCACGGATGATGGAAACCTGTTGCGCCTGTTGTTCCCATTTTTTAATTTCGGTTGTCGAAAATTTTTGAGCAGAAAGCGAAAAAGGTATGAGTAAGAAAAAGTAAAATTTTTTCATGAAACAAATATAAGGTTTCGGTAGAAATTATAGTACGGGTTAAAATTTGATTTTGAACATGAAATAAAAATGAATAATTTTCCAATTAAACTTTGTTGCTGACAAACCAATAAGAGCAGAACAATATGAGAAGTAAGAAGTATTTGTTATTGTTACTATTTATAGATGTTATTTTGATATTACTTTATTGGTATTATCAACCATTGTGCGAGCCTTGTTTAAATAAATGGGATTGTCCACCTTGCATGTCTAAAGAACAATATTTTATTATTTATTTTGGTGTAGCAATTAATTTGGCCTTTGGATTATTCGTATTTTTAAAAAGCAGCAAAATTAAAAAAAATTAAATCCCGGCTATCCCTTAGTTTAAAACAAAGAATGCAAATAAAAGTCAGATTTAATCTGAATAGTAAATAAATAATGAGAAACAATTTATTAAATATTGATCATTTAAATTTAGCCTTTGCACTATAACTTTGAATTCCAGACTAAGTCTGGCTTTCATTTCAAATCCATAGAGTCCTTGCAGAACTCTATGGATAGTTATGTAATTAATATTTCTAAATGAATGTATTTTTCCTGCTATTGGACTTCTCAAATAAGATTATCGCCTGGTCTTTAGAATACTTTGTGTTGTTATTGCACTTCCTTATATTTGACTGTCGGTCTTACCAGCCGGCACAAACATGAAAACTGCCCTTTACCTGATCGTACCGATTATTACATTGCTTTTTACAACTCATAGCATTGCGCAGCTATCGCCGCAATACTTATTGCAAAAAGACGATACTTTATTAAGAAAAAAGTATTTTGATGAAACTGCTGTAAACGAGCAATTGGCCTTGTCTAAAATTGATAAAAGATATTCCGCTGATTATAAAAAAATCTATAAAGAAGAATATAGTAAAATTGCTCAATTTTGGTCAGGAAGCAGTTCCATTACAGATCCTGGCGTGAATGACTATTTACAAACAATTGTTCAGAAGATAATTTCTTCCAATGCTGAATTGAAATCCATGGACGTTCGTGTGGTTTTTTCCAGGGATTGGTGGCCCAATGCATATAGTATGGGGGATGGAACAATAGCAATCAATGCCGGATTATATATTTTTCTGAAGAATGAAGCAGAATTGGCCTTTGTAATAAGTCATGAACTGGCTCATTATTATCTTGGTCATACTGAAAAAGCGATCCAGGCTTATGTGGAGAAAATTAATAGCAAGCAATATCAGACGGACTTGAAGCGTATTTCCAGGCAAGGATATTCTGTAAACAAGCAACTCGGGGATCTTATGAAAACAATGATTTTCGATACCCGCAGACATGGCCGGGATAATGAGTCGGATGCCGATGAATACGCATTGCGTTTTATGAAAAATACAGGATACGATTGTAATGCAATAAAGACAACCCTGCAAACGCTTGATAACATTGATGATGCTACCTACTTCGCAAAGGTGCCGAACATTGAAACAGAACTGAACTTTTCCGGTTTTCCTTTTAAACAAAGTTGGATAAGCAAACAATCGTCTATCTTCAGTTCACTTAGCGATGAAGATTCACCGGAATCAATACAAGAAAAAGATTCATTAAAAACACATCCCGATTGCCAAAAAAGAATCTTGTTATTTGAGGCCAGCTGGAAAGATAATGGAGAAAAAGGGAATTCTTTTCTGATGAATGAAAAAAAATTCAACGATTTGAAACGGCAATTATTTTATGAGATCATGGAATATGCCTATCATGAAGATGACCTCAGCAGAAATTTATATTACAGTTTGATGATCCTGGAAAATGAGCCCAATAATGAGTATACCATTTATTCAGTAGTACGATGTTTTAACCGGCTTTGGGATTTGCAAAAAAAACATCAACTGCGGCAGGCAATAGAAAAGGAAGATAAATATTTTCCGGCCGAATACAATTTATTACTGCGGATGCTTGATAGATTAAGTCTTGATGAAATTGTATCTTTAAATGCTGCATTTGTCTCCGAATATGAAGAAGCGGTAAAAGACTACCCTGGTTTTGCAGCCGAACTTGATACACTTAAAAAAATGAACAACTAAATATTACTTCAAAAAACAAAAACATGAAAAAATCAATATTCGCAATTATCGCCATCATGGCCATCACGTATTCTGTGAATGCACAAAAAATGTCCATTGAGAATGTTTATAAAATAACACTCAGAAACTCTGATGCCATCAGACAAGGTTCAGAAGTAAAAGGTTATTACTTTTTTTATGTGAGTGATAAAGTAGATAGAAAAAACAATGAGTATACGCTAAGAATTACTGATGAAAATCTGGCAGTTTTAAAAGATGTAAAATTTCAGGATTCAAAAAATGTAACGGTGCTTGAATCTTCATTTAACGGAACGGATCTTATTTTTCTTTTTTATAACGAAGATGAACGCACATTAGAGTACAAGGTATATGGCGCAGACGGAAAAATGAAATTTTCTTATGATCGCGAACTTACTAAAAAGGAAAAAACTTTCCTGCAAATGACTTATCTGTCGGTGAATGATGATGAAAATACCTATAAAGGGTTGTACCCAATAGAAGGTCTTGGATTTATTTCGAATACACCAAGCCGTGAGAGTAGGGATTTTACTTTTCAAATTGATTTCTTTTCTACCGATAAAAAAAATCAGTGGACTTATAATCCCACAGAAGGAGCTAAAAAGTTTCTGGGAGATTATTTGGGTACGAGCAATGGCATTGTTTATCTTGAAGTATTAAAATATTCAAGTATAATGGATCAAAAACCCGAATCAAGTCTTGTGGGGCTTTCTCTTGAAACAGGAAAGCAGCTTTTTGAAATCGGTACCGATTCAAAATATCGTTTTTATCCGTCATCATTATCTACATTAAATGATGGAAGTTCATTTCTTTTCGGAGAATTTTTTGACCAGAATGCGAACGTTATAAAAGACAAGTCAAAAGGCTTTGCTTTTTGGAAAGTTGATGCCGCCGGTAAGATTACTTTAGAGAAATATTGTTTATGGGATGTCGATTTAGGTAAACACCTCAACGTAAGTTCCAAAGGTAAAATTGACGACTTTGGTTATATGTATTTGCAAAAAATGGTACAGGTTGCAGACGGTAGTATTTATGCCATAGGAGAAGGTTATAAGAAAAACGCCAGTGCATTAGGTATTGCCAGTAAAGTGTTGGCTGGCGGCGGTATCAGCGCTGTTAAAATCAAAGTAACTGATATGATACTCATTAAGTTCGATAAAAGTTTTGATGTTAAAGATGCCAAGATTTACGATAAAAATTCCAGTAGTGTTGAATTGCCGAGTGGCGCAGAATATATGAGTGCTGCCGCGTTGGGCAAGTTTATAAAATATACTTATGGGGGATTTGACTATGCTTACACGCAGGTGAATAAGGATAAAACATCTTTTACCGTTTGCTACAGCGATTATGAAAAAGGTAAGGATTATAAAGGCGGCACATTCAACTCGATTACTTATAACAACGGAAAGATCACAACAGATAAGATCAACACTAAATCGGATGCATCCAGTTCATCTGTTTTGCCGGGCAAGCAAGGTCAGGTTTTGATGCTTGATTATTACAAAAAGGCCAAGAGACTTGATATTCACTTTGA
>JBDTAN010000101.1:0-3527 GCA_039924585.1 Chitinophagaceae bacterium
ATCTTTGATTTCTTTGCGTTGATAAAAACTCAGTCCGCCATAAATTTTATACGGAATAGCATGCTTGCGCAGGCTTTCTTCAAAGGCGCGGCTTTGCGCATTTGTCCTGTATAAAATGGCAAAATCATTATTGAAATAATGATTGCGTAATCTTTGTTCTTTAATAATATCCGCTACAAAACGGCCTTCATCATTATCCGTCATGGTGCGTACCAACTTGATAGTTTCGCCTTCCACATTTTCTGTCCAGAGATTTTTTGGGATCTGCCCTTTATTATTTTTAATGATCTGGTTGGCAACTTCAATAATACTTTTACTGCTGCGGTAATTTTGTTCCAGTTTTACCAGTTTTACATCATCATAATCTTTTTGAAACTGCAAAATATTTTCAATGGTCGCGCCGCGAAAACTATAAATACTTTGCGCATCATCGCCTACCACGCAAATATTTTCATGTACAGCCGCGAGTAATTTTGCGATCTCGTATTGTACCGGGTTTGTATCCTGGAACTCATCAATTAAAATAAATTTAAACTTGTGCTGGTATTTATGGCGCACGTCCGGAAAGTCGCGCAGCAATTCATGCATCTTGAATAAGAGGTCATCAAAATCCATAGCGCCATTATTAAAACAACGTTCCGCATACGCCTGGTAAATTTTTCCAATTGCAGGCCGGTTGGCGCGCTGATCTTCTTGTTGAATATAATAATCCTGTTGATATTCTAATGGACCGACCAACGCATTTTTCGCCTGCGAAATACGGTTGTGTACATTATTTGGCTTATAATGTTTTTCATCCAAATTCAATTCTTTGGTGACCGCTTTGATTACTGAACGCGAATCATCCGTATCATAAATCGTGAAGTTGGATGGATAGCCGAGTCTTGTTCCTTCCGTGCGCAGGATGCGCGCAAAAACACTATGAAAAGTGCCAATATATAAATTCCGTGCTTCCCTGGATTGCAATAAACTTTCGATGCGCGATTTCATTTCCGCGGCAGCTTTATTGGTAAATGTGAGCGCGAGTATATTAAAAGAATCAACGCCATTCGCCATTAAATGCGCGATACGTGTTGTAAGTACTTTTGTTTTTCCGCTGCCTGCACCAGCCACGATCATCAAAGGGCCTTCCATATGTGTGGCCGCTTCGAGTTGCGGAGGATTTAAACCTTCCAAATATTTCCCCATGGCTGCAAGGTACAAAATGGTAAAGGTGAATTTTTTTTTGAGTACTTTATTTGGGAAAAAAATAAAGTTCATTTTTTTGGAAGCACCCATTCTACGCTATCAAATTCCAGGAATTCATATAGCGGATGTTGAATCTGAAGCCTTCCAAATTTATCCGCACCCAAAACGCTGCAATCTATCTGCGTGGATTTTATTTTGAAAGTTGCCACTTCATTTTTTTTATATAAAACTTCATTGTAGCCTTCGATAATTGCTCCCTCATTTTGCTGCAATAATTCATACGCATCATTTAAATAAATACAAAGTTTCCGGGCCAAATCTGCTGGCTGATAATTTTCGCCGGTGATTTGTTTCAGGGAAATGGGATTAGGAATCTCCGGGTCGAAAATTTCCTGGTTAATATTTATACCAATTCCCACAATACCAAATTTCCAATCCTGACCGCGGAAAATGTTTTCAACAAGAATGCCTGCTGCCTTTCTGTCATTTATATAAATATCATTTGGCCATTTTATTTTTATTTTTTTTTGGGCATAAAAACTAAAAAAGCGCTGCACAGCCAGCGCCATAGCCATACTAAAGACAAAAAGCATTTTCCCCTGTAATACACTGGTATCAATGATTACAGATAAAATAATATTTTCCCCGGGTGGAGATTCCCATTTTTTTCCCCGCCTGCCTTTTCCACCCGATTGATGTTGCGCGAAAAAAGCCGCTCCGTGCGTCGCGAGGCCACTTTTTAATTGTTGCATGGCATAGTTGTTGGAACTATCGACATTCGTTAATTCAATAAAAGGCTGACCTAAAGGATTAATGGGAGAAGAATCAGGCAAAGTTTGCTTATTTTTGCACAAATTTATTTAAGGAATATTGGAATTAAATAAATAAACAAACAAAAGCCGGGTAAAATCCAGGTTTAGATTTAAAAAAAACATTACATAACAAAAATCTTAAAGATTATTGGAACCACAAACCGCCGCCGTTTCCCTTAAAAAAAACACTGTCACAAAGTTGGCAAAGAATGCAAAAATCCTAACAACGATTATTAAAGCATTGCAGGAAAAAAAGGGGGAAAAAATTGTTTCGCTTGATTTGCGTAAAATTCCCGAATCTGTAGCCGACTTTTTTATTATATGTGAAGCCACGAGCAACACACAGGTAAAAGCTTTGGCAGGCATTGTTGAAGATAAAGTGAAAAATGAATGCGGGGAAATGCCTTATCATCATGAAGGTTTTGGTGCAGTTCATTGGCTAATCATTGATTATATAAATGTAGTGGTGCACATAATGCTTCCTGAAACCAGGAAATTCTATGGGCTTGAAGAACTTTGGAATGATGCTCCTTTAACAGAGTATAAGGAAGGATAGGTATTACTTTGCATGAAAATTATGCAGAAAAATTTTATAAAAAAAGTGAAGCTCGAATATTATGGCACAGGAAGATAAAAAAATGAAACCCATACTCCCGTCTAACGGAAGTTCCCCGAAAAAAACACCCCCCAAATTCAGTGTATATTGGATTTATGCGCTCATCATTATTTTTTTACTGGGATACCAGCTTATGCACCTGGGCAGTGCAGATTCACAAACAGTGACCGAATTGGACTTCCGTCAAAATATGCTTGAGAAAGGCGATGTAGTAAAATTAGACCTTGTAAAAAATAAAACACTTGTACGGGTGTATATTCAAAAGGACAGTTTGACAAAACCTTTTTATAAAGATAAGTTTAATAGGGAAGTGCCTGCTGATGCAAGTGCAAGTCCTTTGTTTGAATTTAAAGTGACCGATTGGCAAAGTTTTAATACAGGTATGGCCAATTTTTATACAGCTCATCCCACTGTAAAACCAGTTCCGGAAAACACGATCGATGAAGGAGAATGGATCGGACCAATTACAAACACCGTACTTACAATTTTAATAATGATTGGCGTATGGATATTCCTGATGCGGAAAGTTGGCGGCGGCGGCGGAAGCGGCGGCCCCGGTGGAATTTTTAATATTGGAAAATCCAAAGCACAGTTATTTGATAAAGGCGCCAAAGTGAATATCAATTTTGGTGATGTGGCCGGCCTTGATGAAGCGAAAGTGGAAGTGATGGAGATCGTAGATTTTCTCAAAAATCCGAAAAAATATACAGCGCTTGGTGGTAAAATTCCAAAAGGCGCACTTTTGATTGGGCCTCCGGGAACAGGAAAAACCTTGCTCGCGAAAGCGATGGCAGGTGAAGCACAGGTTCCTTTCTTCAGCATCAGCGGTTCTGATTTTGTGGAAATGTTTGTGGGTGTTGGTGCGAGCCGCGTTCGTGATTTATTCAAACAAGCGCGCGAGAAAGCGCCTT
>JBDTAN010000102.1:0-3005 GCA_039924585.1 Chitinophagaceae bacterium
TGAAGTTCATTATCAACTTTCACCCCAAAAGCTTATCAACCAGGCCGTCGAAAAAGGCGAGGGTGTGCTGAGCGATATGGGCGCTTTGGTAATAGACACCGGAGAGTTTACAGGCAGAAGCCCGAAGGATAGGTTTATCGTTAAAGACGAAATAACTGCCGCAACTGTTGACTGGAATGGTTTCAACCAACCGATCAGTAAACATTATTATGACGGTTTGCTTGAAAAGGTTATGGAATATATGAAAGAGCGGAAGCTGTGGGTGAGGGACTGTTACGTGTGTGCCCAACCGCGCTACCGGCTTAATGTGCGGGTAGTGAACGAAAATCCCTGCTGCAATCTTTTTGCCTATAATATGTTTTTGCGCCCACGAGCCGCAGAGTTAGCAGCGTTACCCATAGACTGGCATTTAATACAATTGCCGCGTTTTTTTGCTGAGCCCGCTACCGACGGCGTTCCGAAAAAGAATTTTGTCATCATCAACTTTACTGAAAAAGTTATCCTGATTGGTGGTACGCAATATACGGGCGAAATAAAGAAAGCCGTGTTCACCATTCTTAACTTTATACTACCAGCGGAAGGTGTATTGAGTATGCATTGTGCGGCCAACGTCGGCAAAAACGGGGATACCGCCCTGTTCTTTGGGCTTAGCGGCACGGGAAAAACCACGCTGAGCGCCGATCCGGAGCGTAAGCTGATCGGGGATGATGAGCATGGGTGGGGTAATGACTCCATCTTTAACTTCGAGGGTGGATGCTATGCAAAAACTATTCACCTAAGCGCCGAAAAAGAACCGGATATTTATAAAGCAATAAAATTTGGGGCTATCGTAGAAAATGTGGCGTTTGTAGAGAGAACTAATACGGTTGACTATGATAGTGCTGCCCTCACAGAAAATACAAGGGCCAGCTACCCCATCAATTACATACGCAATGCCGTAGTACCGTCCGTAAGCGAGGCGCCGGAAAATATATTCTTCCTTACGGCAGATGCGTACGGGGTATTGCCCCCTATCAGCAGGCTTTCGCCAGAGCAGGCTATGTACCATTTTATCAGCGGCTACACGGCAAAAATTGCAGGCACAGAAACAGGTGTGCTAACACCTAAGCCAACATTCAGCGCCTGTTTCGGTGGCCCGTTTATACCTTTGGCTGCGGCTACATACGCTGAATTGCTTGGGCGTAAAATGGCCAAAGGTGGGGTAAAGGCGTGGTTGATAAACACCGGCTGGTCGGGCGGTGGATACGGAACGGGAGAGAGAATACTACTCGCCTACACGAGGGCTATGATATCGGCTGCCCTGGCAGGCGAACTGGACGAGGTTAGCTATAGAAAAGACCCATTCTTCGGCCTACAGGTACCGTCGTGCTGCCCGGATGTCCCGACAGCTTTACTGGATCCGCAGGGCACATGGACAGATAAGGAATCCTACCATGAAGCGGCGAATACATTGTGCAAGTACTTTATCGATAATTTTAAAAAGTACAGTGGAAGTGTTTCACCAGCGGTACTGGAAGCAAGCCCTGCTATTCTAAGAGGATAAATGCACTTGCCGGCTGGGGAAAAAAAGTTTATTGCATGCTGCATGTACCGCTTCGTGACGAGAGCGCCCTTTCTGCCGGAAGTACAGGAAAGAGCAAGATGCCTTTCCGAAAAGTGAATTTTTTTGTTTGTTAACGGGGCTCCGTGAACGAAGAATTGGCCAATTTTCTCCTGGATTAGCCATGCGGAAAATAATAAAAAAAATATTGGGTAGAAGGTGAAATTGGTTAATAAAATTTAGAGGATTTTGCTGAAACTGCCTCGAATAAGCTGTATGGAATTGAGGTGATTTTGTAATCCGCTGTACATCAAAATTGTGCTGATTTACGCACATTTTTTTCCGCGCGTAGAAACCCTCTTTTTTCTAAAAAAACATTCCGCTATAGTATGAACTATGGATATTAATATTATCTTGCTCCGTAATTCTGCCATCCTCGATTAAATCCGTCACCCGAACATCCATTTTCTCCTTTAAAAATTGCTTATAAATACCTTAATTAATCTTTTGATTAATTATAATAGCTAATCCTCTCTCTTCCGATTGCCAAACAACGTGTGCGTTCGATATCCCTTGTTTAATCGCTTACTTACTTACTTCAACCAATCACATTTTCACAGAGATTTTATGAGGAAAATTTACGCCGTTTTTACTAAATGCGAAAAGCTCGCCTTTGTTTTTTTTATTTTCCTGTCTTGTTTCATTGTTACGGAAAAAGCAATTGCGCAAGGCCCTGGTGCGGCTTGGCAATATGTTCGCCTTATAACTTTAAGCACGCCTACTACGTTGGCTAATTACCAGGTTAAGGTAACGCTTACAACTGCTGTGATGGGTAATCCTTATACTAATGTAAATGCTGCAGGTAATGATTTGAGGTTTTATGATAATAATGGTAACAACTGTCCATACTGGATCGAGTCCTTCAATAATACTGGTAGTTCAATTATATGGATTAAGCTAGTCTCGCAAGTTGCAGGCCCATTGAGAATGTATTATGGAAATGCAGCCGGAACTGCTGTAAGTGACGGTAACAGCACTTTTGATTTCTTTGATGACTTTTTAGGTTCGGGCCTGGCGGCAAATTGGTCCCAAAGTGTTACTTCCGGAAATACAATTGGAGTTACAGCAGGAAATGTGACATTAACCAATAATACAACAAATAACAGTGCTTCCGCAGCTATATCTTCTGCAATCACGCCCGCATCCACCTCATTTTCTCTTGAAGTAAAACATAGGGAGACAGCTTATAATCGCAACAGATTTTATGCGGCTACTGCACAGAACGCACGTTCTCCCCTGGCTTTTGATTACGGTTACTTTTATAATGGTGCCGGCGCCATGAGTACTGCTGTAGTATTTTATAGTGGATTTAGTGCAAATAAGTTAAACTCAAATACAGATTATCTTACCAGGTGGCAGATTACTGATGGTTCTACTTATAATTGGTCAACCTTAAATTATCCCG
>JBDTAN010000103.1:0-3605 GCA_039924585.1 Chitinophagaceae bacterium
GGATCACGCACCGTTGCATCCCGGAAAGCTTCCACAGCTTCGCCGCCTTTATCGCTGGATAATTTCAAATAACAAAGTCCGAGATTCATATCAATATCAGGATTGGTGAGATCAATCGCTTTGGCTCGTGTAAGTACATCAATGCCATATTGAGGATCACCAATCTGGCTGCCACCATCAGCTTCTGCGCGGCCTATTGCATTTAATATGTCAGGATTTTCAGCGCCTCTTTTACCTTTAGTATTGGTAATAGCAGCCTCAAAGCGTTGGCGGGCTTCGGCATTTTTTCCTTCTAACACTTCAACATGTCCCATACCAATCCATATATATGGATCATTCACACCATCCGTCAAAGCTTTTTGATATAAATTTTTTGCTTTTTCAAGGTCATTTTTATTCCCGGATAAACCATATTGAGCTATATATGCCTGACCAAGCCAATAAATGCCGGGCACTTCTTTTGGCTTATCAGCCACCACTTTTTCAAGCGTTTCAACTGCACTTTGGTTCTTCTGATAATATAAAAATCTAACTCCATCAGCAACAGTTTGAGCAAAGGTCGTAGTTGAGAAAAATGCAACTAAGAGTAGGGCTAGGATTGTTTTCTTCATAATTGTCTTCTTTTTTTGCGGTTTATAATTAATAAATTTATCATTTGTCAATGATTGCTTTTCGTATTCCAAAGTAAATTTTTGCCGGCACAAGATAACTTCTGTTAAAGATTAACTGACCTCTTTCGATCATCATAAAATCCACGAAGCCGCTTCCTAAACCGGCAGCATTTTCTTTAAGTATATAATACAAAGGGCGTACCAAAGGGTATTGTCCATACATAATCGTTGCCTGGGATGGTTTTGCAAAAACATTTTCACCACAACTATCACAAGCTAATAAAGCAAATCGTACGTTTTGTAAATAATCTTTTACCTTAGGATCATCTTGATTTACTACCCAGCTAGATCCTACGAATCCAATGGCATTTTTGTTATTTGAAATAAAATCAATTACACCCATACTATTTTTGGCCGCTTCTACATTTTTTCCAAAGGTTTTGCCACGTACCACTGAATCCAGTAAATATCGAACCGTACTTGTTGCATTGTTCCCATCCACAACTATTTGTAACGATGTATCTTTACCATTTAATAAATTTCTCAATGTATTCATCGTAAAAACACTATCATGTCCTTCCTTATTTATAATCACAGCTACTGCATCATAAGCAACTATTTCCCAGGTTGGTTTGTAGCCGAGTGAGGCTGTCAATGTTTTACTTTCCTCACCCGATAACCCTTTCGCTACGATAATCATTCTGGTACTATCACTTGCAATATCCCGAAAACAGTCAGCCTCAGGTTTATAACTCGCGATAATATGCGCCTTTGGATTTGAAAATTCGTACACTTTTATTTGTTCACTGATAACAGGTTCAAAACTTTCATCCACACTGATATGAATAGTTCCCAGTGTAGCAGAATCGTATACAACATTATCCTTTTTATCTTTGCAGGACACAAGCAAAGCAAACTGACAAAACAATAAAAAACTCCAAATAAAATTTTGTTTCATTGTCCGGTCTTAGTATTCTTTTTGAAAACCACGGTATAACCTGAATCCACCATAAATTAAACAAAGCACTCCAAAACTGTTTCGAATCATCGGGTCATAAGATGTTAGCGTTGTTAGATTCCACCTTTCAGCAAAAAAAGCAATTATCCCAATGCTAATAATCAATAAGCCCATCGCGATATTATAAATTGTCCGCGATTGCCTGTAACGCTTTGCTCTATTCGTTTCTACAGATTCATCCATATTCTAAAATAGTTTTCGAGGTTGGCAAGATAATAATTTTTAAATAATTGCCCTATGGATAATAATTTTTATTATACACTTATTGAAGTTATAGATTCATTTTCCTGCGAATTCCATAAAATATACTGTTTTCCATAGTGAGTTATTTGCTTCAAAGCTAAAAAATATGACATGGCTTGTATATTTGCTTTTGAAAATAACTGGTATTATTAAATATTGAAAAAGACATTTCGATAAACAATTGCGCAGGATGTCTTTTAAAAGGCTAGTCTCAAAATAAATGATCACATGAAAAAGATTTCAATTCCACAGGGCACACGCGATTTTGTAAAAGACACAATTTATAAAAGAGAATTTATTTTTAAAACAATCAAAGAAACTTTTGAATTACATGGCTTTGAACCATTGGAAACGCCGGCCATGGAAAACCTGGAAACCTTAATGGGTAAATATGGCGAAGAAGGTGATCAGCTTATTTTCAAAATATTAAATAATGGCCTGGATAATCCTGTAAAGACGGAAAAAGCCAGGGAAGAATTCGAAAAAGTTTTATTAGGAAAAAATACAAGTGGCATCACAGAACGCGCATTGCGCTATGACCTCACCATTCCCTTCGCACGATTTGTAGCAATGAATTACGGGCAATTAAATTTCCCTTTTAAACGCTTTCAAATGCAGCCTGTATGGCGTGCCGACCGGCCTCAGAAAGGAAGATACAGGGAATTTTATCAATGTGATGCAGATATTGTGGGCAGTACTTCTTTATTGAATGAAATAGAATTGGCCGAAATTTATTCTGAAGTTTTTAATAAACTGATTGTACGTGTTGAAATCTGTATCAATCACCGTAAATTATTAACAGCACTCGCCAATATTTGTAACTTACCTAATCGTGTCCAGGAAATAACAACAGTTATTGATAAGCTGGATAAAATTGGCATTGATAAAGTCATTGAGTCTTTAAGAAACAAAAATATTCCAGAAGATACTTTACAAATCATTGAAAACTTTTTATCTATAAGTGGTAATAATAATGAAAAAATAAAGCGGCTGGAAGCGTTACTGGGAAATGATTCTGAAGGAAAAGCAGGTATTGAAGATTTGAAATATATCTTGCAAATGTTGCCGGGAAATATTGCTGTTAAAATAGACCCTACTTTAGCGCGTGGTTTAAATTATTACACTGGTGCAATCTTCGAAGTAAAAGCGCTGGATGTGGAAATGGGCAGCATTGGTGGTGGTGGCCGTTATGATGACTTGACCGGTTTATTTGGCGTGCCAAATGTTCCAGGTGTTGGAATCAGTTTTGGTGTGGACAGGATTTATGATGTAATGGAAACATTAAAAAATTTCCCGGAAGAAATGAAAAAAAGTGTGCAAGTTTTATTTTTTAATACCGGGGAAAATGAATGCAAAAAAATTCTAGAAGTCATGCAACTATTACGGAGAGAAAATATTTCCTGTGAATTGTTTCATGAAAAAACAAAATTCGATAAACAATTTCGCTACGCGGAAAAGAAAAATATTCCCTTCATCGCGATCATTGGAAGCAAAGAATTGGAAGAAGAAAATTGCATGATTAAAAATTTGGAATCTGGCGAACAGGTTTCTATTCCTCAAAATGAGATCTCAAATTTTTTCAAATAATTGTTGATTATTTTATTGCATAAAATTTGCGAGTAAAGTATGAAAATGATGCGTGCCTTTTTCATGTTTTACAGAATATCTTCCTTTATTATAAAACCTGGATCGTACGCCTTCCTGTACTTTTTCTACAATATATTCATCTTCCA
>JBDTAN010000104.1:0-3325 GCA_039924585.1 Chitinophagaceae bacterium
GTATTTTGTACTTCAGCAATTTCAACAATTTTTCTTTCCAAATCTCCACTAACGCCAATGCTGCTAATGTTGAGATTATTATCAAAAACCAGTTCACTTTTTATCACAGCTTCAATTTGATTGACCATTATATTTGAAATGTTGGTGAGTTTATCCCTGTTGTTTTTATCAAAACGATATATAAAAAATGAAATGGTAGCCACACCAATAATGATGAAGGAAAATATACTCACACTGAGTATAATGGTTTGAATTTGCGCGCGGATATTGAAATTAAAAACCTGCCGCATATATTTCCACCTGAACCTTGCTTTGAAAAACATGCCCCCATAATGGAATATAACAACAATCAATATAAAGAGGCAAAAGAGGTATGCAAAAAGTGTGAGTGATTCCAAAAACCAGTTGTCATTTTTTACAACAATGATCGTTTTTTGATTATTCGGATAGTACCATAATTCATTAAAGCCATTTATTTTTTTTGCCAAAAATTCAGCAGTTACAGGTGCATGAAAAAGTAGTGTATCTGAGAAAGTATAGTCTGCCGAACTGCTTACAAGATGATTTTTATTGTAAATCGCATATGAATAATCTACTGGAATTATCGATGAGAGGTCATCAGATTCTTTGAACAATTCCGGTACCAGTGCCTGGTTTTTAATAGTTTTCGGATCAACAATCACAAAAATATTTCCTTGTAAAACATTATTCTTATCAAAAACATTTTTCAGATAAATATACCCAAAGTGTTCAGAACTGTTTTCATAATAATACAGCCCTGGGATATTCGATAGCCTTCCCTGTGACGTGATGATCGCCATGATCACATCATAACTTGTATTATCCTGGTTGTAAAGCGGCTGATGATTGCTGTCATATGTATAAATTCGTGTTTCATATTTATTTAAATAGCCTGAGAAATTATTATTTGTAATACTGTCTTTCAAAAATTTATTCTCTGTATTTTCTTTAAAACGGTTAAAATTTCCTGCAAAAAAACTATTGGAAAAGCCCGTTATGGCTGTCTTTAAAAGAAACTCTTCACCGGTATCTGATTGCAATGCCAGTTTATAGGCATAGTTTTTTTGATGCGCATTTTCAATCAGCCGGTTTTGATAAGTTACTAAAATAGTAACCGGCACAATAAAAAATATTGCCCAAAAAATAAAGAAAGCCGAACGATACAATGAAACCGAATAATCAGCATGCCGGAAATATAAAATGACCAGGTATAACAATAACCAAATTATTGTAATGAAATAAACAAAGAGATTTGCATTGCTAATATTGAAAGAAAGGAATACCAGTCCTGCAACAGCAGTAATCACTATACGCCAGAAAAAAGTAATGCCGCCGGCAATTTTTAGTTGTTCCAGCATATTCATCAGGTAATAAAAACTAAGTACCAGGAAACAAATAATAATGAGCGTAATGATTGTATAGATGTTGATGGAGAAAAAATCTGTCACATTAAAAGGTACTGTAGAATCTTTGACGAGGCTACTGATCAGGTCCACGAAATAAAATGCAATGAGTGGTAAAATAACCATCGTAAAAACAGAGGCATATTTTATGAAACTATTTTTCTTATCACTTATTGCTGCTAAATTGGTTTTATAATTAAAGCGGACAAATGTGAGTAACCAAAAAAGTATCACAGCATTAATAAGTAGATCCCCTAGCGAAGGATGTAAAGCACTCGATGCATATATCAGGGGATCAAAAAGTGGAATACTCCTGAAAATTGCGGGGATGGTAAAAAAATAGGTGAGTGCGCGGCATATAAAAATACTAATAGCTAAAATAGAAAAGCCTTTAAAAAATCCATGCACTTTCACGATCCCTGTAGCCGTAAAGTTCAGGAAAACCATTAGACAGATAATAGCTGCAAGCCGCAGCGCCAAAGGCAATGCGCCTGGTGTTGCAGGATGGTAATCATTTCTTTTTAAGATATTAAAAAGTGTTTTTCCTGTCGCATTGATTACAGGAGTTCCAATAGTAAGGCTTGTCGTATCATAACTGTTTCCTAATTGCGGGAGCGCTGCGAAATGCGTTTGCAAATATTTATTTTCAATAAAATAATGCCATTGAACAGGTATGAGTGCCGCGATAATAAATGTATTATTATTTCTGTGAACAGAACTTTTAATTAGCTCAAAATATCCGTTCTGGTTATTCACCATATAATGTCCATCCTGCCTGCTTAGATCTTCCTTATTGACAGCCATGGCATTTGTATTCCAATATAATTGCAGTGGGTTTCCTACATCATTCAATTGGTATACAAAAATGCCCATACCATCATTGACCAAATCCTGTTTTATTTTATTCGCGTAATCGGTTATAAGTGCATTTATCGAAGATGTATCTTTTAATAATTTTTCAAAACTTTTTTCTTTGGAAATAATGTCCTGGGATATAAGGCGGCTCACACTTTGCGGGCTGGAGCCGTTTGAAAAATAATTAGTAAATAGAAATGATATGGTGTAAAGCCATGCTGCCGCGATAAGCAGGTAGCCATGCCTGTAAAATATTTTTTTTAAAGTTGCAATCAACGTGCATTATTTTTAATAGTATTCCACATGGCATCCATTTCTTCCAGTGAAAGTGCGTGCAGTGTAGTTTTATTTTCCGCAGCCATTTTTTCCATAGCCTGGAACCGGTAAATAAATTTCCTGTTTATTTTTTCCAGGGCATTTTCGGGATCTACATGCAAAAACCGCGCATAATTTATAAGACTGAAAAGCACATCTCCAAATTCTTCTTCAATGGCATTTTGATTCTCCTGTGAAATAGCTTCTTTTAGTTCAAGAATTTCTTCTTCTACTTTCTCAAAAACATCTTCTGCTTTTTTCCATTCGAACCCGGTTTGTTTTGCCTTATCCTGGATACGCAAGGCTTTCACCATCGCCGGCAAACCAACCGGGACGCCATCCAGTGCAGATGTTTTGCCTTCCGTTCTTTTTATTTTTTCCCAGTTCTTTTTTACATCTTCTTCATTTTCAACTTTTACATCGCCATAAATATGCGGGTGGCGCAGGATCAATTTTTCGCTAATGTTTTGAAGCACTTCGTTCAATGTAAACTCATTTTTTTCAGTGCCAATCTTTGCATAAAAAACAATATGTAACATCAGGTCGCCCAATTCTTCTTTAATGTTTTTCCAGTCCTCCCGCGTAATGGCATCTGCCAGTTCATACATTTCTTCAATGGTCAGTGAACGTAAAGATGCAATAGTTTGCTTTTTATCCCAGGGACATTTTTCCCTGAGTTCATTCATAATTTGCACGAGTTGTAAAAATGATTTGCCAGTTTCTTCCATAAT
>JBDTAN010000105.1:0-3323 GCA_039924585.1 Chitinophagaceae bacterium
CGGCCATATTCACTGTTACTGGTTTCCTGGGTCCATTCCATGGATTCATTTACCTGCTCTTTTTCCCGCAGTCTGCCCAGTGCAGAAACAGAACTTACATACACTATTTTTTCAATGGAAGAATTGATGGCAGCATTAACAACGTTTGCCGTTCCTTCTACATTTGTTTTGAATAAAGCATTTTTATCTTTCGGATCATAAGACACCAAAGCGGCGCAATGATAAACTTGCAGAACATCCTGCATTGCATTTTCTAACGATGAAATGTCTAATATATCCGCTTGTACCCATTCCACATTTTCGACTTCTGTTTCAATTGGTTTTGTGTTATGAAAAAGTGCTTTGACCGGAATATTTTTTTGCAGCAATGAATGAAGCAGGTGACTACCGACAAGGCCGGTAGCGCCGGTGATCAAAACTTTTTTTGTTTCATTCATGCTCGGGAATTTTTCTAATAATTATAAAAACCTATACCCGTTTTTAAACCGAGTTCGTTTTTTTCTACTTTACTTTTTTGTATCGCAGAAGGTTTTAATCTTGCCGGTTTATCCAGCGCATTCCAAACAATATTGCTGGTTGCATAATTAATATCAATACCAATTAAATCCATGAGTTTAAATGGCCCCATACGAAACCCGGATGCTTCCATAACGGCATCAATATTTTCAACAGGTATTTTTTCATTTTCCAATAAAAATAATGCTTCGAGGTAATAATGCCGGGCCACACGGTTGACAATAAATCCCGGCGCATCTTTGCAAACAACCGGCGTTTTTTTCATTTGCTTAGCCACTGCGACCAATTCATTGATCGTGTCTTCGCTTGTATTTTCTGCACGAATTATTTCAACCAATTTTAATAATGGCGCGGGATTAAAAAAATGCATGCCTGCGACGCGTTCCCGGTTTTTAAGTCCTGCAGCTATGTCGCTGACAAATATGGAAGAGGTGTTGGTTGCAAATATGGTATCGGCATCATTGATGGCTTCTATTTTTTTGAATAAAGAAATTTTCGCTTCTTTGTTTTCAATGATGGCTTCTATGATAAGTCCTGCTTTGCAGTCATCAATATTTGTGGTAAAATGAAGTCTTTGTAAAGTGTCTGTTTTTTGTACTGTTGTTATCTTTTCTTTGATGAGAAGCATTTCCAAAACTTTTTCAATTTTAGCTTTAGAAGTATCTAAATAAGATTGTGCTACATCGTAAACGATCGTTTCAAAACCGGATTGCGCGGATACCTGTGCTATTCCGGTTCCCATTGTGCCCGATCCGCAAATACAAATTGTGTGAATTTTACCCAAGGATTACTTTTTAGCAAACATACAATTTCTCCCTTCATTTAAAAAACGATTGCATTTATTGAGTCATCATTCGACCTTTAAATTGTCAATGGACTTTTATCTATCTACCTTTATAACCGTTTATCAAATAGGTATTGCTTTTTAACAATCTAACAATTAGTTTCGTAACATGATGCAACTAGACATTTTTAGTGGCGATGAAGAAAAGAAAAATTCTTCTGAAAAAAAAGTTGTTGAAGTAAACAAAGATGTCAACTTGCCGAAGAAGGAGGAAGATCTTTTGGATACTAAAAAAGAAATTTCAATGGAACAAACTGTTGAAGAAGATGAACCTCAATCCAAGGAAAACCGACGCGGCAGGAAATCGTATAAAGAAATGGATGCTGCCATTGTTCACGTAGAAATTCCCGAAGATAAAATTTTATTTTCAAAAAGTTATTACCCGATCAGTGAAGTGGCTCAATGGTTTAATGTAAATACATCTTTGATCCGTTTTTGGGAAAATGAATTTTCCATTTTAAAACCAAAAAAAAATAAAAAAGGCGACCGGCTATTCCGCCCGGAAGATGTGAAAAATCTGCAATTGATCTATCATTTATTGCGGGAAAGAAAATTCTCGATTGAAGGTGCGCGGCAATATTTAAAAGACAATCACGCGAAAGCAATGGCAGAATTAAAGACCGTACAATCTTTGTCAAGAATAAAATATTTCCTGCTCGAATTAAAAGCAAACCTGGATGCAGAATAAGTCATTGCTTTTTAAAAAATCTATTTAAAAAAATTTATGCAGATAAAAAAACTCCTTGTTTTTATTAGTATGTGTTTGTTGCTGAACGCCTGTTCTGTTCAGAAAAAAAGTTTTGGTGTAGCACCACCTGCATATCAAATAAAAACAGAAGGGAACGAAAAGGTACTTGTCGGAATTTTGGAACGCAATATGTTTGAAAAAAATACGGCATTTCCCTGGTTCAAAAAAAGTTATGACGAGAAAACGCCGGATGCTGCTGCAGTAAAGGTTTTCAGGCAACATGCCGCGGAGTTTCAACTGGTGGTTTTTGCCGGTACCTGGTGTGAGGATACACATAATCTTTTAGGTGGGTTTTATAAACTCATTGATATGTCCGGTTTTCCTCCGGAAAATATTACACTCATAGGCGTGGATCAAGAACACCGTTCTTTATTTGACTTGGCGCATGTTTTTAATATCACCAATGTACCCACTTTTATTGTGATGAAAAATGGGAAGGAAGTTGGCCGCGTGGTGGAATATGGTGATTCGGGCGAACCGGATAAAGATTTGGGAAAAATTGTACAGGGCATGAAATAAGGAAAGGAATTAATTTAAGAATTAGGATTTAAGATTTAAGATGTTTGAGGGTACAAAAAATGAAAATTTATTTCCCTTTTTTGGTTTTATAATTTCTCAGACTTTTCTCTAAGTATTTCTTTTTGTTACACGGAGGGCCACAGAGTTAGAAAGAATTCATTTTAATGATTTAAAAAAATAACCCATTTTTATTCATTGTTTCCAACAAATAAAAATGAGTTATAAAAAAATTTAAATCGCAAAAGCGAAAATAAAATCCCGATTCGAAAATCAACCCCAAACCCCAAACACAAAACGAGAAACAGGAAATTTATTCTTTCAACTCCAGCTTCGGCTCCGCTCAGCAAGCAGCTCAGCCGACAACCAAAAAAAGAAAATAAAATTCTCCACCGAAATCAAAAAATCTTAAATCCCCACATCCTAAATAAATCTACTCTTCATTTTGTACTCCAGGTACAATCCTCAGTTTTGCATAATGCAGCATAATTCTTTTTTCTCCATTCAAATCAAATGAAATTGTTGCTGCGGGATTATGTACAATATTTTCCATTTTTAAAACCGTACCAAAACCAAACTTCTGATGTTCTACACGCTGGCCAACTTGTAATCCACTTGTATCATCCGGCACAAAATCTTTGGAAGGCACATGCACCGCAACTTGCGGGTTTGTATTTTTTGGCGGCAGGTAAGATGGTT
>JBDTAN010000106.1:0-5748 GCA_039924585.1 Chitinophagaceae bacterium
GGTCAAATCAACAGCGCATACACGGATACAAAATTTGGTATCAGCCAGTCAATTAGTTTCCCTACGGTTTATAGCAAAAAGAAAGCATTGTTGAAGGAAGAATTTACTGGAAGTAAAATTGCAGTTACATTAAAGGAAGTGGAATTAAAGAAAACAGTTTCACATATTTTCAATACACTTTCTTATTTGTATGAAAAGAAAAAATTGTTGTTGCGCACAGACAGTCTTTTTACAGGATTTTTAAGTAAAGCAAATCTTCGATTTGAAAAAGGAGAGACTAATATTTTAGAAAAAGCAACAGCTGAAAATCAGCAAGGTCAAATTGCCATTCAATTAAAAGAATTGGAACAAGATATTGCGATTGCGCAAATTCAATTTCAACTCGCGCTCCAGACAAACGAAGTTTATATTCCTTCAACGGATAATTTTAAAATGCAAAATACCAATAATGACATTTTAGAAACCGCTCAAAATCCGCGCATACTTTTGTTGCAGCAACAAAAACAAATTGCGTTGGCAAATACACAATTTGAACAATCAAAATTATCACCTGATCTTATTTTTGGTTATAATAATACAAGTATTCGCGGCACTGGCGCTGATGATAAATATTATACTTCATCTCAAAGATTTCATTCTGTACAAATTGGTTTAGGCATACCTATTTTTAATGGCGCTCAAAAAGCAATTATCAATTCGTCGAAAGTGAAAGAAGCAATCACTGAAAGTGCTTATGAGATTGGGTTACAAACATTGAATGCAGAAAAGAAAACGGCATTGATAGAGTATCAAAAATATTTTCAAACCGTACAATGGTATGAAAATACGGCTTTAAAAAGTGCTGCAACTATTTCATCCGCAGCTACGCAACAATTTTCCAATGGAGAAATTAATTACCTCGATTGGGTGATACTGATCAACCAGTCAGTTTCTATTCAAAGCCAGTATATAGATGTTATTAAAAATCTGAATGAAAGCATCAATCATATTAATTACCTGAATTCAAAATAAAAAATATGCAAACTATTATAAGATTATTCTCATTGATTATACTCTTCGCTTCTTGTAACAATACAACTGTAGTTGAGGAAAAAGAAAAGTCGCCGGGTGGAAACATTATTACACTTACTGATGCACAAATGAAAAATGCGCAAATTGAAACCGGCAGCATATTACAAAAGCAAATTGCATCCACATTAAAAGTGAACGGCCGCATTGATGTGCCTCCACAAAATATGATTTCCATCAGTGTGCCTTTGGGCGGTTATCTAAAATCAACCAAACTTTTGCCAGGCATGCATGTAAATAAAAACGAAGTGATTGCTGTAGTGGAAGACAATCAATATATTCAATTGCAGGAAGATTACCTCACGGCAAAAGCGCAAATTGCATTATATGAAAATGAATACAATAGACAGAAGGAATTGAATGCCAGCAAAGCCAGTAGTGATAAGGTTCTCCAGCAGGCAGCAACAACATTTCAAACACAAAATATCCTGGTGAGATCGCTGGAAGAAAAATTAAAATTAGTGAGAATAAATCCTAATACACTTACAATAAGCAGCATATCAAAAAGTGTCAATGTGTATTCACCGATTGATGGATTTGTAACGAAAGTGAATGTGAATATTGGAAAATATGTAACACCTGGTGATATACTTTTTGAATTGGTAAATCCTGCAGATATTCATTTGAATTTAAAAGTTTTTGAAAAGGATTTAAATAAGCTTTTTATTGGACAGCATGTGATTTCTTATACCAATATTGATCCCGGGAAAAAATATCCGGGTGATATTATTCTTATTGGTAAAGATGTTTCAGCGGATGGTGTTACAGAAGTGCATTGTCATTTTGATAATTATGATAAATCGCTAATTCCGGGTATGTATATGAATGCTGAAATTGAACTTGTAAAACAATTGCGAAACGGGCTTCCGGATGAAGCCATTGTCCGGTTTGAAGGGAAGTCATACATTTTTGAAAACACCGGGAAGAATACATACGAGATGGTGGAAGTTGAAATGGGCAATGGTGAAAATGGTTTTACTGAAATTAGTTCAAGTAAAGATTTATCCGGGAAAAGTATTGTTATGAAAGGTGCTTATACTTTGTTGATGACTTTAAAAAATATGTCGGAAGAGTGAGGAAAATTGCAAGTAAAATTCTACAAATTAAACTTCGGATTAATGCATAACATTTCAATAGGTACATTGATATTTATTCATTTTAAAAGCAGGGTAATTCCTTTAAATGATTATAATCATGTTTAAATAGAACTATTACATCTAATTTTAATAAATAATTCCCGCTATCAGGTTACATTAATTGTGCACCTAACGAATTAATAAAATTTGTGTTATTAGCAGTTGAAAAATAGTTTTTTAATTATGAAAATTCTAACCGCAGTGTTGATCTGCACTTTATTTCTTTTGTCGTGTAGTAATAAGACCGAAAAAACAAAACCCATTGTTGAAAATATTACTGAATCGGTATATGCATCGGCCATTATCAAAACGAAAAATCAATACCAGGTTTTTGCTACCGTTAATGGTATCATCAATAAAATTTTCGTAACTGAAAATGATTTAGTAAAGAAAGGAGATCCATTGATGCAGATTACGGATAAAAGTTCAACTATCAACAGAGAAAATGCAACCCTGGCTGCAGGCTATGCCGACGTAAATACAAACCGGGAAAAATTAACCGATGCTAAAAACAATATAGCACTCGCACAAAGTAAATGTAGTAATGACTCTTTGATGTATCAACGGCAAAAAAATTTATGGAATGAAAATATTGGTACTAAAATGGAAGTGGAACAACGCGAACTGGCCTATAAAAATTCTAAAACTATGCTTGAGTCTGCAAAGATCAGGTACAACGATTTGTTGAAGGAACTTGAATTTAATGCAAAGCAAGCTAAAAATAATTTATCGATCAGCCAATACCGCGAAAGTGATTTTGTAATTAAAAGTGAGGTGAATGGCAAAGTTTATTCCTTATTAAAAGTGCAGGGAGAAATGGTCAATCCACAAACTCCTTTGGCTATTATAGGTGATGCTGCGTTTTTTTTATTAGGGATGCAAATTGATGAGTATGATATAGCCAAAATTAAATTAGGGCAAACTGTATTGCTTACAATGGATAGTTATAAAGGAGAAGTGTTTGAAGCAAAAGTGTCTAAAATAATTCCTTTAATGAATGAGCGAAGTAAATCATTCACGGTAGAAGCCGAATTTGTAAAACAGCCACCTGTTCTATATCCTAATCTTACAGCAGAAGCAAATATTATTATTCAATCAAAAGAAAATGCGATCACTATCCCGAGAAGTTATTTAATTAATGATTCTTTTGTATTAGTTGAAAAGGATAAAAAAAAGAAAGTAAAAACCGGGCTCAAAGATTATCAGAAAGTAGAAATCATCAATGGATTGACTGCCAATGATGCGATTTATAAACCTCAATAATGCAATTAAAATTATTAATAAATATTGCAAAGTCACTGTTGCTTGCCAGGCGGAAACAATCCATGGTAGCCGCTTTTGGCGTAATGTTCGGCGTAGGAATGTTCATAGCTATGCTGGGCTTTATGACAGGTTTAAACGATCTGCTGGATGGTCTCATGCTTAACCGCACACCACATGTCCGCCTTTATAATGAAATTAAACCCAATATCCTGCAACCTGTAAATGAATCGGCGAAATATAAAAATGCGTATAATTTCATCAGTTCATTAAAGCCTTCATCCGCAAGAATGGAAATTTATAACAGTGGATTCATTATGGAATCGCTAAAAAAAGATGATCGGGTAATGGGCTATGCACCGCGTATTACAGCGCAGGTTTTTTTTAATAATGGTGTGATTGATATCAATGGTATAGTAAACGGTATAGATGTAGAGGAAGAAAGCCGGCTTTTTCATTTTTCAGATTATGTAACGCAGGGAAAAGCTTCTGATTTAAAAAATATTTCTAACAGTATTATTTTAGGAAAACCACTTGCTGAAAAGATGCTGGTAAATATTGGTGATGTGGTGCAGGTGATGACAACAGAAGGTGATCGTTATTCCTTAAAAGTAGTAGGCTTTTTTCAATCGGGTGTAAATGATATAGACAAGGTACAAAGTTTTGCTTCTTTAGCAACTACACAGAAAATTTTAGGGAGAGCAAGTAACTATGTTACAGATATTGAGATTAAGCTAAAAGATATGGGTATAGCACCCACCGTAGCCAGGGAATATGAGCACCTGTATGGTACGGATGCAGAAGATATTCAAACAGCCAATGCTCAATTTGAAACAGGTAGCAAGGTACGACTCATCATTTCTTATGCAGTAGGTATTGTATTATTAGTCGTAGCAGGTTTTGGCATTTATAATATTTTAAACATGATGATCTATGAAAAAATGGATTCTATTGCTATCCTTAAAGCAACGGGGTTTTCAGGCAGTGATATTAAAAAGGTTTTTCTAGTAATCTCATTAACTATCGGTATTGCCGGCGGACTTCTTGGATTATTATTAGGTTTTTTAGTTTCGTCAATCATTGCTCAAATTCCTTTTACGACAACTGCATTACCAACTGTTACCAGGTATCCCGTTGATTATAATCCTTCTTTTTATTTAATAGGAATTGTATTCTCTCTTTTTACCACTTATCTCGCAGGTTTATTTCCAGCCCGAAAGGCCGGTAAGACAGATCCTGTAATCATCATTAAAGGAAAATAAATGAGTGAAACAATTTTAGAAGCCAGGCAAATTTCAAAATATTTTCACGATCCTGTAAAAGTAAAAGTGCTGAATGATATTTCTTTTTCTATTGTCAAAGGTGAATTTGTTTCTGTTATTGGTAAATCGGGATGTGGTAAATCCACGCTGCTTTATATTTTATCTACGATGGATACCGACTATGAAGGCGAGTTGCTAATAGATAACATCAGTATGGAAAATAAAACAGAGGCGGAACTTGCAAGGATTAGAAATGAAAAGATTGGTTTTGTCTTCCAGTTTCATTACCTGCTAAATGAATTTAGTGTTTTGCAAAACATAATGCTGCCAGCATTAAAATTAAATAAATACCCTGAGAAGGAAATAGAAAAACGGGCATTGGAAAAACTGGTGATGTTGGGTATAGATAAATTAGCACACAAAAAGTCTAACAAAATATCGGGTGGTGAAAAACAGCGCGTGGCAATAGCAAGAGCGTTGATCAATGATCCGCACATAATTATGTGTGACGAGCCAACAGGTAATTTAGATGTGAAAAATTCGGAAATAGTTTTTGATATTTTTAAGCGGTTAACAATCGAATTCAATCAAACACTGCTGGTGGTAACGCATGACACCAGTTTTGCAGAAAAAACAGATCGAATTATTGAAATGGAAGATGGTAAGATAATACGCCAATGACTTTTTTGCCAGGAGCATTTTGTAATCAAAGCAGTCTATAAAATAACTTATGGAAAATGCAGTCTGTTTGCAACGATCATTTTTTATGTGATAATCTTCATGCAAAAATGAAGTATTCCTGCTTCAATCAGGAATGATTTTCGTGAATGCAGGTACTGATAATTTACTGGATGCGCGATGTGCAGACCATCCCGATATTATTAAAATCCCGGGGCTGGGAAGAAATTTTATGCTACATCTAACATATAATTTTTAAAATTTTCTTAAAAAATTATAATTGCTTTAAATAAATTAATTTTCATTTTTATTTGGCTTCTAATCAATTAATATGTTTTAATGCA
>JBDTAN010000107.1:0-2761 GCA_039924585.1 Chitinophagaceae bacterium
AAACCGGCAACGGACTTTTTCGCGATTTATTATCAGGCTATCTATTGCAGCTACGGCATTGAGTGTCGCATCCATGATACTCACACTTTCTTTTGTAAATGGTTTTCAATTTGCAGTGAGTCAAAAAGTCTTTAGTTTTTGGGGGCATATTCGCGTTCAACAGGCACAGCCCACGCAGTCACTCATTTCTGAAGAAACTCCTTTGAAGGAAAATGATACGGTTTACCAATTGCTGCGCAATTTTCCGGGGATAAAACAAGTGCAGTCTTATGCCACGAAAAGTGCTGTTCTTGAAAACAATAAAGAGATTGAAGGTGTTTTATTTAAAGGAGTTTCCACCAATTATGATTTCAATAATTTACAATCATTTTTAGTTGCAGGAAAATGGCTCGACTTTACAGATAGTTCGTATAGCAAACAAATCGTCGTATCAAAACCCATTGCTGATGAACTTAATATTCATGTGAATGACAGTATCAATGTATTTTTTATTTCACCCGATGCCACTTCTTCTTCAGTGCGAAAATTACAGGTAACAGGAATTTATAAAACGGGCATTGATGATTATGATAAATTGTTTGCCATTGGCGACCTGCGTTTACTCCGAAAAATTAATAACTGGAAACATGGCGAGATCGGTGGCTATGAAATTTTCTTAAATGATTATACGCAAATGGATACCATCAGTTATCAACTGCATGGCGAACTTCCATTGCGCTGGGAAAGCCGGACAATCCGTGAAATGTATCCCAATATTTTTGACTGGCTGAATATCCTGGATGTAAACCGAAATGTTATTTTCATCATCATGGCAATTGTTGCCATTATAAATCTGATCACCTGTTTACTCATTTTGGTTTTAGAACGCATTCGCATGGTGGGCATTTTAAAATCTATGGGCGCATCTGACTGGATGATCCAAAAAATATTTTTATACCATGCCGTCATAATTGCCGGAATGGGCGTATTCATTGGGTTGGTGGCCGGACTTGGCATTTATTTTTTACAAAAATATACGGGCTTCATCAAACTGGATGAAGCAAATTATTATGTGTCCGTTGCGCCAGTTTCTATAGAAGGCTGGGATGTATTTTTGATTTGTTTGGCAACGATGCTTGTCTGCCTGGTCTCGCTTCTTTTACCCACATTATTTGTACGTTCTGTAAAACCCGTGAAAGCAATTCGCTTCCGGTGATCTGTTAGAAAATTTTACTTTTAAAAAAAAATAAATTTCCTTGTTGGTTTAAAAAAAATAGCAATGTTTGAATATTATGCATGAACGCTTGCTATACTTTGTCCCATATATGCATGTTGAATAATGAAAACCAGAATGCCTGCAAAGAAGCCAAGTAAAGCCAGCCAGCAAATATTTTTCAGGTACCACATAAAGTCAACTTGCTCAATACCCATAACAGCAACACCGGCCGCAGATCCAATGATAATGGCACTTCCGCCCGTACCGCATGTGAGCGCGATAAATTCCCAGAATGCATGATCGGTGGGGAAAGTATTCATGCCATACATGCCCTGTGCAGCGGCAACTAATGGCACATTATCCACCACTGAAGAAAGCAATCCCAAAGATGTTCCAATGAGGTAATTATTTTTAAGCGTGCTATCAAGATAAGCGGCTAAATCATGCAACATACCAAAAGATTGCAGTGCTGAAACTGCGAGTAAAATTCCAAGAAAAAAAAGAATACTTGGTGTATCCACTTTTTCCAGAGCATGCGCAACCGTGTAGCGGCGTATACTTTCTGCTTCCTTTTTTTTATGTAATTGTGTGGTGATGATCCACATAATCCCGAGTGATAATAACATCCCCATGAATGGTGGTAAATGAGTGATTGTTTTAAATACAGGAACAAATAACAATAAACTCACGCCTGAAATTAAAATGATCTGTCCATCTTTCTTTTCCCTTTCTGTGGCTTTGCTAATATGCGGATGTTCAATCTTTTTTCCCCTGAAGCGGTACATAATAATAAGAATGGGTAAAATGAATGCAGCAATGCTGGGCAAAATGAGTTGTTGAATAATATTGAGCGCGGTAATTTGCCCACCGATCCAAAGCATTGTGGTAGTCACATCACCCAACGGAGACCATGCACCGCCTGCGTTTGCGGCGATTATGATCGCGCCGGCGAACCAAAGTTTATCTTCTTTTAAACGCAACAACTTTGAACAAAGTGATACCATTACAATGGCTGTTGTAAGGTTATCTAATAAGGCAGATAAGCAGAATGTCAGAACGCCAATGATGAGCAGCATTTTTGATTTGCTCGTTGTCGTTAATTTACTAGTGATAAGTTCAAAGCCATTGTGTGAATCGATGAGTTCAACGATCGTCATGGCGCCAAGGAGGAAAAAAAGTATGGAAGAAATTTCACCGAGGTGATGCAGTAATTCATCAGAAACAGATTCTGCATTATTGCTTTGTACAATATAAATTGTCCAGCAAATCACGCCGGTGATGATTGCAGAAGCCGCTTTATTTAATTTTAAAGGATGCTCAAATGCGATGGCTATATAACCAAGAATAAAAACAAGAATAATGAGAACTGTGGCCATAAAATTTCTGTGTAAGTATATTTTGACAAATATAAGGAATGGGAAGAGAAGCTAAAAACGAAGCACTAAAAACGTAAAGCTATGGGCTATCATCATAAAATAATTTTATACGCAAAAATCAAAATATTTTTTAATTTAAGAATTAAGATTTATGATTTAGGATTTTTTTGAGGGTGCAAAAAATAAAATT
>JBDTAN010000108.1:0-2726 GCA_039924585.1 Chitinophagaceae bacterium
TTGTTTAGTGGAATTTCATTTATTCTTTCACGCAGTTCGGGTAAAGGAATGTCAAGGGCATTGGCAAAAATTTTTCCTTCCTTAATTTCTTTCGTGTTTCGAACATCAATAATGGTATAATCATTTGCATGATCTTTCAACAATTGATCATCGAATAATTGCATTTCGTTGTTACCGTAATCCAGCACGAATGCCATTTCAATTTGTTTTTCATAACCAATTTTCGCAGTTCGCGCAATTAATTCATTCAAGTCATTTTCATTTTCAGCAGCCAGGTAAAATACTTCATGCGGTTTTATAATACTTCCCAGCCAGGTTTCAAAAGCGCCACCTTTCATAAGATTTATTGCATTTTTTAAATAAGCTTTTTTAAATATTTTTTCAGGCCTTGTATCAATGATCGGAATATTTGTATCCAGGGAATTTGCTGCGTTTGCATCTGTGATCGCCGCATGTCTTTTTACAGCATTTATACTTTCACTAAAATTGTCTGCACCTTTTTTATTCAACATCACATCCAAGCCAAAATATTTTGGTACAAATGGTTGGCCTTCCAGCAATGCATTTACAAATTCAGCTTCCGTCATTTCTTGTAAACTCCAGTTAGAAATTTTTTCGGCACCCATCGTGCTGGTATTCTGATCACTCATGCCGCGTCCGCATAAACTGCCAGCGCCATGCGCGGGAAATACTTTTACATCATTGGGTAAACCAATTAATTTATCACGCAAAGAATGATACATATTTTTTGCCAGCTCTTCCCGTGCAGCCGTGATTGCACCCGCACTTTCGCGCAGATCAGGCCGGCCGCAATCGCCAATAAATAAAGTGTCTCCGGAAAAAAGCGCTTCTTCTTTTCCATGTTCATCAATTGCCAGAATGCAGATGCTGTCCGGCGAATGGCCGGGTGTATTAAATGCTTTTAAAAAAATATTTCCCAAAGTGATCGTATCACCTTCGTCAAAAGTTTTGTGCGGATAATCTGCACCCAATAATTTACTTACATAAATTGTAGCGCCGGTTGTTTTGGAAATTTCCAAATGGCCACTCACAAAATCCGCGTGCGGATGTGTTTCAATTACCATTGTAATTTTTGCATGATGTTGTTGTGCGAAATCATAATATGGTTGCGGATTTCTTGCAGGATCTATTAAAGCCATTTCACCATTACTAAGAATTGCATAAGCATAATGAGACAAATTCTTGTCTTCAAATTGTTTAATTTCCATGATTCAATTTTATAAAATGAAAAATTTTGGTGCAGGTTAATTTGCAAAATTAAGTTTTTGCTTACGAATGGGAGACTGTTTTCAAACCGATTATAGAACCAATCAAAGTAAGGAGAAAAAATATGCGCCAGAAATTGGTGGGTTCTTTAAAAACAATGATGCCAATGATCACGGTACCCACTGCGCCAATGCCCGTCCACACAGCATAAGCGGTTCCTACAGGCAAAGTTTGTACGGCTTTATACAGTAAAAACATACTAATGGATAAACATATAAAAAAACCCATAAACCATAATGTTGCCGTGTTGCCTGTTGTTTCTTTAGCTTTTCCCAGGCAAGCGGCAAAGCCTGCTTCAAATATTCCGGCTATAATCAGGAGGATCCAATTCATATTCAACTTTTTAGTAAAGTTATTCATTATTATTTGCGTGAGTTGCATCTTTTATAAAAAGAAGTAATAAAAAAGGTATTGCAATTTTTTATTTTTTTCTCTTTATTTCAAAGAATGAAAATAGGAATTTTAAGGGAGATTTAGTTTTGATTTGGGCGAGAAAAATTAGTTTAAGAAGCCTGTTGGAGACAACTTCAATAAGGGCGATTTTTATCTTTTCCAATCCTGTTGGTCAGGCGACAAACAGCGGCGTGAGCGATTCCTGCGCAGACAATACTGCCCTGCATTGGTTATCTTCATTTTAATCCTATTGCGTCTTTTCGTATTTCACTTCGCCATTTTTTTTCAAAAGTTTTGTCCAGGTATTCAAATATAGTTTTGTTGTAAATTATTTAAATCTATACTGAAAAATTATATGAGCAGATAAAGGATTAATAATACTAGTGAAGCTATAATTTGTATTTAAACCAATAGCAAAATTTTCTTGTACATAAAATTTGGCATTAAATTTCAATGGGAATGAAATGGTATTGTCTTTTGCAACTTCTGACAATACATGATTTTGATGGAAGAAACCTACGCCTGCAAACCCTTCCAGTTTAATCCAATTATTTAGACTTAATTCTCTTCCATATTGAATTCTAAATTCATTGAAATTATAGCTCGAACTAATAATTAAATCATTTTTTGGTGCTGCTAAAAAGGATGTTGAAATGAGATTTTTTCCCATGGAACTTGTTAAATCAACCACGAAAGAAAATCCACCGGCTTCGAAATTATTTTTCTTTACATAAGCACCACCAAAACCAAATTCTGCGGAATGGATTTTCAAATTATTTTTTTGAGCATACATATTTAAAGAAAATAGTAAACATAAAATGCCAACAATTAATTTTTTCATTTTTGCGTGTTTTAGTTTATGTTAGTCAATATGATCTTACGTTGAGACAGGCGTCAAAACTGGTTGCAATCAAATTCAAATATATCTCATAAGACGTTAACCAGCAAAAAATATTGTACTTAAAAATCCAGTATTTATTGTTTAACTTTTTACATGATTACAAGTGCAATTGATTTTCTAAAAATTATTTTATTAATAATATTAG
>JBDTAN010000109.1:0-7664 GCA_039924585.1 Chitinophagaceae bacterium
CCTTTTGATCAAATTATTAAAACATTAATCCAGGTTCAATTTTAATTATCATTTTAATTTTTTAAAAAAATGTAGGTTATGGCAAGTATAAATCTTATTGAAGCTTTCCAGGAATTTAAAGATGAAGAAAAAATAGACCGTCCAACAATGATGAAAGTTGTTGAAGATGTATTCAAAACATTGCTGCGAAAAAAGTTTACAAGTGATGAAAATTTTGATGTAATTGTAAATGCAGAAAAAGGCGACCTGGAAATTATGCGCAGGAGAATGATCGTGGAAGATGGGGAACTTATAGACCCGCTTTCTGAAGTAGAATATTCCCAGGCCATCAAAATTGAACCTGATTTTGAAGTGGGGGAAGAATTATATGAAGAAGTGGATATACTTGATTTTGGAAGACGGGCAATTCTTGCGGCGAAGCAGACATTAGCCAGCAGGATCAGTGATCTCAAAAAAAATGTATTGGTAAAAAAATATGAAGATCGTATTGGTGATATCATCAATGCCGAAATTTACCAGGTTTGGAAAAAAGAAGTTTTATTACTGGATGAAGAAGGCAATGAACTTATTTTGCCAAAATCCGAACAAATACCACAGGACTTTTTTAAGAAGGGAGAAACGATTCGTGCTGTTGTAAAGAAAGTGGATTCTAAAAATAACTCGCCGGTCATTATTTTAAGCCGTACAAGTCCCGACTTTCTGGCTAAATTATTGGAGATAGAAGTTCCCGAAATATTTGACGGTCTTATTACCATTAAAAAAATTGTGCGCGAGCCTGGAGAACGTGCGAAAGTAGCTGTGGAAAGTTTTGATGATCGTATAGACCCGGTTGGAGCTTGTGTAGGTATGAAAGGCAGCAGAATCCATGGGATTGTTCGCGAACTGAAAAATGAAAATATTGATGTGATCAACTGGACCTCGAATATCCAGTTATTAATTCAACGTTCACTCACGCCTTCGAAGATTAGTTATATGGATATAGATACGGAGAAAAAACATGTGGATGTATATATGAAAGCAGACCAGGTTTCATTGGCGATCGGGCGCCGTGGTGTGAATATCAAACTGGCATGTCAGCTTACAGAATATGATATCGATGTATTCCGCGAAACTGAAGCCGGTGAAGATGAATATGATATTGACCTTGATGAATTTTCTGATGAAATTGATTCATGGGTGATCGACCAGTTGAAAGGCATTGGTTGTGATACGGCAAGGAGTGTCTTAGCACTTACAACAGAAGAATTGGAAAGAAGAACAGACCTGGAAATAAAAACAATAGAACATTTGAGAACTGTGTTGCAAGAGGAATTCGAGCAGGAATAAGATGGCAGGAAGATGAACCGGGAGCGTTCAAAAGATAAAATAAAAAAAACTGAATGGCAGAAATTAAGTTACCCAGATTATTAGCAGCCGCTAAAGAATTCAATATTGGCCAGGATACGCTGGTTGAATTTTTGAGTGGGCAGGGTTTTAGCAAGGATGACCTGAAACCCTCCGCAAAACTTACTGAACCAATGTACCGCTCTTTGCAAGAGGAATTTCAAAGTGATAAAGTTGCTAAAAATAAGGCCGACCAAATCGAAATTCCAAAAGGTGTACAGCCGGAACGCAAAAGAAGAGATGAAGAAGAAATTATTTTTAAAAGTACAGTAATCAAGGAAGAAGTAAAACCACAAACACCGGCTGAAGTCCCTGCTGAAATAATTTTAGAAAAAGAAACTGAACCGACGGCACCTATTGAAGAAAAAGCAAAAGAAGAAGAAAAAATCCCACAACCTGAAATCGTAAAAATTGAAGCTCCTTTTATTGAAGGCCCAAAAGCAATTACAAAAATTGATCTTTCTAAAATAGATTCATCCACACGTCCGAAAAAGACAGCTAAAAAAGCCCCAGAAGCGCAGGTAAAACCTCCGGTTGCTGAAAAAGAAATTCAACCTAAAACCCCAGCCATAGTTGAAAAAGTAGCAGAACAAAAAGAACCGGAAGCTGAAAGTCCTGCTATTATTGAAAATATCAAAGCGAAGAAAATTGAAGGCCCAAAGATTGTTGGAAAAATCACACTACCGGTAAATAGCGATACCAGGCCTAAACCAGCAACACAGGAAGAAAAAAGAAAAAGAAAACGTATTCCTGTAGAAAGAAAACCTGCACCTGGTCCAGGTGGCGGTCAACATAGAACAGGTGGCGGAAGAGAAGGTGGGCCCGGTGGTGGTGGCAGGCCGGGTGGAGGATTCAGGCCAGGCGGCGCACCACCTAATCGTGGAGGCAGCGGCGGTAGAGGTAGGTTACCACAGAGAGAAGATAAAGAAATTGATCAAAAAGAAATACAGGAGAAAATACGTGAAACGCAGGCAAAACTATCCGGCGGCGGTTCCGGCAGGGGAAAGAGCCTGAAAGCTAAACATCGTCGGGAAAAGAAACAAGGACTCGCTGAAGCACAGGAAGGAATGGTAGATGATAATAAACTACAGGTAACTGAATTCGTGACTGTAAGTGAACTCGCAAACCTGATGAATGTGAGTTTTGCATATGTGATCAGCAAATGTATGAACCTTGGAATTATGGTTTCCATTAACCAACGGCTTGATGCAGAAGTGATTGAACTGGTATCTGCAGAATTTGGTTATGAAGTGGAATTTATTGGAATAGATGACCTGGATGAAGAAAATGATGATGATTATGATGATGAACAGGAAGTACTGGTTTCCCGTTCACCGATTGTAACTATCATGGGTCATGTGGATCATGGAAAAACGTCATTACTGGATTATATAAGAAGTGAAAATGTAGTAGCGGGAGAAGCAGGTGGAATTACCCAGCATATCGGTGCTTATGAAGTGACTTTACCCAACGGACGACAAATCACTTTCCTTGATACACCGGGACATGAAGCATTTACTGCGATGCGGGCAAGGGGTGCAAAAGTTACGGATATCGCGGTTATCGTGATAGCCGCAGATGATGCTGTGATGCCCCAGACTAAAGAAGCCATTAGCCATGCCCAGGCTGCTGGTGTGCCTATGATTTTTGCGATCAATAAAATTGATAAAGATGGTGCGAACCCAAAGAAAATATATGAACAACTTTCACAAATGAATTTATTGGTGGAAGAATGGGGTGGTAAATACCAAAGCCAGGAATTATCTGCAAAGCAAGGATTAAACATAGACCTTTTACTTGAAAAAATATTATTGGAAGCTGAATTGCTTGATGTAAAAGCGAATCCTGCACGGGAAGCCAGCGGTACTATTATAGAAGCCTCTCTTGATAAAGGCCGGGGTTATGTAGCCACTTTGCTGGTACAGAATGGTACGCTCAACCAGGGAGATCTTATTGTCAGCGGGCAACATTATGGCCGTGTAAAAGCCATGTTCAATGAAAGAAATCAGCGGGTAACTTCAGTCCCTCCTTCCACACCGGTGCAAATTTTGGGTTTAAATGGCGCACCACAGGCAGGGGAAAAATTCAAAAAGTATGATGATGAAGGAGAAGCAAAAACTGTTGCGAACAAACGCTCCCAGTTATTGCGTGAGCAGGGATTAAGAGCGAGGAAACATATCACACTGGATGAAATTGGCCGTCGTCTGGCATTGGGAAATTTTAAAGAATTGAACCTGATCATTAAAGGCGATGTGGATGGATCTGTGGAAGCATTAAGTGATTCATTACAAAAATTATCTACAGATGAGATCGTTGTAAGTATTGTTCATAAAGCAGTAGGACAGATTTCGGAAAGTGATGTTTTGCTGGCCACAGCATCCGATGGAATCATCGTTGGATTTAATGTACGTCCTTCCCCACAGGCAAACAGGCTGGCGGAAACGGAAGGCGTTGAAATTAAATTATATTCAATTATTTACAATGCAATTGAAGAAATAAAGAGTGCGATGGAAGGTATGCTGGAACCAAAAATTCAGGAAAAGATCGTGGGAAATGTGGAAGTGCGGGAAGTATATAAATTTGATAAGGCTACAGTGGCCGGTTGCCAGGTGCTTGATGGGAAAATTTTACGGAACAACAAGATACGTATCATTCGCGACGGTATCGTTGTTTACCCTATTGCAGAAGGCGCACATGCAGAATTAGGTTCCCTGAAAAGATATAAAGATGATGCGAAAGAAGTTTCTTCTGGAATGGAATGCGGTCTCACTATTAAAAACTATAATGACATTAAAGTTGGCGATGTAGTGGAAGCATTTGAGGAAGAAGAAATCAAAAGGACTTTATAAGACAAGTGCGTTTTCTTTACTCATTACAAATCGCAACAAATTCTTTGTTAAAAACAATGCTCAATATCTCAATTGGACATTGCAAATTCTATTTTTGAATGCATTCATACAATATGAAAAAAATCATTTTCCTTTTATTGGCTACAGCTTTCTTTTTCAAAGCACAGGCGCAGCCTCAAAAAGTAGTTGCAGATAAGATCGTGGCCAAAGTTGGTGACCAGATTATTTTACATTCCGATATACAAAATGCCATCGAAGATTATAAAAGACAAGGCCAGGAAACAGAATTACCTCCCGATCCTGATTGTTCCTTTTTACAGGGCCAGTTAATTCAAAAGGCGTTGGTGCTCCAGGCTCAAAAAGATTCACTTACTATCAGTGATGATGAGCTGGATGGATTGCTCGACAACCAGATACGCGGATTTATTCGTTACTATGGTTCCCAGGAAATGCTGGAACAAATTGCGGGAAAAACTTTGTTTCAATTAAAAGAGGATTTGCGGGAAGATTTCAGGGAAAGAAAACTGGCTGACCAGGAAAGGGGAAAAATACTCGATAATATAAAAATTACGCCTTCAGAAGTACAAAGCTATTTTGACCAAATACCAAAAGACAGTTTGCGCTTTTATGAAAGTGAACTGGAAGTAAGCGAAATTGTAATTCATCCCAAAGCCAATAAAGAAGTAGAAGATTATGTGAGCGGCGAATTATATGATATGAAAAAACAGGTAGAATCCGGCCAGAAAAAATTTGATGCATTAGCCCGTTTATATTCTGATGACCCCGCTGTAAAAGATAATGGGGGCCAGTATAGCCTGAATAAAAATGATAAAAACTGGGATCCTGCATTTTTTGCAGCAGCATTTAAATTAAAAGAAGGACAGATCTCGCCTGTTATAAAATCAAAATTTGGTTTGCATATCATTCAAATGGTTAGTCGTGCGGGAGATGATGCAGTCATTCGGCATATATTAAAAATTCCGCCTGTAACTGATGTAGAAATAAAAGCAACCATTTCAAGGCTTGATAGTGTAAAAGCTAAAATAGATGACCACACGATTACTTTTTCTGAAGGTGTTGCACTGTATAGTGATGATGATAACAGCAAATTAGTAGGTGGTTACATTTCCGGCCCTGATGGATCTACATATCTCACAATTGATAAAATGGATAAAGACCTCGTATCTATTTTAAAAGATTTAAAAACCAGCGTCATATCTGAGCCGCAGGTTTATACAGATGAACGCGGAATTAAGGCTGTTCGGTTATTATATATCAAAACCCGATCACAACCACACCGGGAAAATATGCAGGACGATTATAATAAAATATCTCAGAGAGCATTGGAAAATAAAAAATCTGAAGTATTGCAGCAATGGTTCAAAGTGCATATTCCGCAGTTTTATATTTACATCGATCCTTCTTTTAAAGCTTGCAGCGTTTTGTCTGATTGGTTCCAGGCTTCTGCCGGAAATAGTCTTTAATTTTTGCAAAAAAATTTTTAAAAATAAGTGGCTTCATTTTAGAATATGAATATTGAGATTATTTCAGGAAGCCCGAGAAAAGACAGCGTTACTTACCGCATAGCACTACATTTATTAGAAAAAATTGGGAAAAGCTCCACCCATAATATTAATATAATTGATGTCCGTGATTGGGAATTGCCATTGATGCAACAGGAAACAATTGGAAATGTAGATGCAGCACCTGCACATTTACAGCCATTGGCAAAAAGAATATTTGAGGCGCATGCATTTATACTTATTACACCGGAATACAATGGCAGCTATACTTCTGCACTGAAAGCGCTATTTGATCTTTTCCCCCATCAAAAACGAAAAGGATTTGGTATTGTTACAGCCAGCACTGGAAGTATGGGTGGCATGCGTGCCAGTCAGCAATTGCATTTATTTATCAATGCTTTATTTGGTATTCCATCTCCATTCATGCTCATTACTCCTTTTGTAGATAAAAAATTTGGCCCGGGTGGCGAATTACTGGATCCAACTTTTGAAAAGCAAGTCATTACTTTTATGAATGAATTTTTATGGTTGGCAGAAAAATTATCGACTGATTAAAATGCTGTAAAAAAAGTATTGTACTTTTGCATTCTTCATTCAATCAATATCATGAGCGATGAGATCAAGCATGAATGTGGTTTAGCATTCATTCGTCTTAGAAAACCTTTCTCTTTCTACCTGAAAAAATACGGTTCGGTGATGTATGGCCTCAATAAATTGTATTTATTGATGGAAAAACAGCATAACCGCGGACAGGATGGCGCCGGTATAGCCAGCGTAAAACTGGATGTGGAAGCGGGAAATCCATTTCTCTTTCGCACGCGCAGTATTTCTCCACAATCCATTGCATCCATTTTTGCGGGTATTGCTTCAGAAGTAAAAGAAATGGAAAAATACCAACCCGATTTGCTAAAGCATCCCGGGTTGATGAAAGGCCATTTACCCGCATTGGGTGAATTATTACTCGGCCATTTACGATATGGAACGCAGGGAAGAAATGACGTGGACTTTTGCCATCCTTTTATTAAAAAAGATTTAGCGCCGGGAAAAAATTTAGCACTGGCGGGAAATTTTAACCTGGTAAATACGGAAGAATTATTTGACCTGGTTAATATTCAACCCGGCATTTTTCAAAAACAAAGTGACCTCGCGGCAATGATGGAAGTGATCCATCATTTTTTAGTGGAGCAGGATGATCTTTCACCAAATGGTGCAAATATTGCGACTGTCCTGAGAAAAGCGGCCACACTTTTTGATGGCGGTTTTACGGTTGGCTGACTTGTAGGAAATGGGGATGGTTTTGTTTTGCGCGATGCAAATGGTATTCGCCCGGCTTATTATTATTTCGATGATGAAATAGTTGTTGCCGCAAGTGAACGTGCTTCTATACGAACTGCATTTAATTTAGGAGAAAATGAAGTGAAGGAATTAATGCCGGGGCATGCGCTTATTGCAGATCATTTGGGCAATGTTTCAATCGAACAAATTTTGGAACCCAAAGAAAGAAGAGCCTGCAGTTTTGAACGCATTTATTTTAGTCGCGGTAGTGATGAAAAAATTTATCGCGAAAGAATTGCGTTGGGATATCATTTAAGCAAACTTGTGCTGGAAGCCGTGGATTATGATTTAAAAAATACCATATTTTCTTATATACCAAATACGGCGGAAGTGGCGTATTTAGGGCTTTGTAAAGGGATGGAAGATTATCTCAACCAGATCAAAATACAACGGATTACTTCCTGGGGAAATGATATTGACCCGGTTAAACTGGATCAAATGATCAACCGGAAAATTCGCCAGGAAAAAATTGCAATCAAAGACGTTAAGCTCCGGACATTTATTACCGCGGATAGTGCGCGGGATGAAATGGTGCAGCACGTTTATGATATTACGTATGGCACGGTGCGGGCAG
>JBDTAN010000110.1:0-4601 GCA_039924585.1 Chitinophagaceae bacterium
TGTGTACTACCTGAAATTTGCATATTATTTTTTAAGGAAATACCGCCTTTACCCCACCATTTATACACTGCTTCTTTAGCACACCAGGCCATTGTCATGCGTGTATCCAAAGTGCCCGGAAGAAAACTGTTTTGTATAATTTTGTTTGATTCTTCTTCTTTAAGGAATTTATCTTTTAATAAAAACGGTTTCGACGAAACCGGCTCTATATCAATACCTACATTATTTTTTGTGCTTACTAGTGCGGCGGCAAAATCATTCGTATGCGCCAGCGAAAAAAAATATGCAGAAGAAGGAAGAAACGGTTTATCTGCATGACCAGTTTGAATGGCTGCCTGCGGAAATTCCGGGAATAATTGTGTAAGTAAGTAATTTGTAGCAAGATGCTGCAATCTTTTTTGAGCGTGTTTAATTTTTTTTACAGGAGTAACTGTTTGTAAAAAGAAACTTTCCGCTTCGGTTATTTTCCAAATGCCGAGGCGGGAATTTTGATCAATATTTTCCTGGAAATAAAGTGGCACGTAATTTTACCTGTTATTTTAAACAGGCTTTTATTTCTGTTATGTACAAATGTATTTTATTTGCAGGAATATTTTTTACCCATATTAAATAAATCAGCATGATTCTTTCCGATACCAGGATCCTGGAAGAAATTGAGAAAAAAACAATTGTGATTGTACCATATGACCGCAGGTTTTTGGGTAGCAATAGTTATGATGTACATTTAGGTAAATGCCTGGCAAAATATACAGATGAAATACTGGACGCAAAAAAACATAATACCATAGAATATTTTGATATACCGGAAGAGGGGTTTGTTTTACAACCGCATGATTTTTATTTGGGTGTAACAGAAGAATATACAGAAACGCATGCGCATGTGCCATTTCTCGAAGGCAAATCTTCTACAGGCCGCCTGGGCATTGATATTCACGCGACAGCCGGAAAAGGGGACGTTGGATTTTGTGGCAACTGGACACTGGAAATATCGGTAAAACAACCAGTAAGAATTTATCCCGGAATGCCTATTGGGCAATTGATTTATTTCCCCGTTGACGGTGAAATTGAAGTAAAATACAATGAGAAAAAAGATGCTAAATATAGCCATCAACCCAATAAACCCGTGGAAAGTATGATGTGGAAAAATGTATTTTAAAAAAAGAAGAAGTATGAAATATACATTTGTTGTTACATTGTTTGGTTTGCTTATTTTGCAACCTGCTTTTGCACAAACAGATACGTCGGCGATGCAAAAAGATATTGCAGCTTTTCAAAAATCATTACAGGATGAATATTCCAACCCGGTGATATCTCCACTAAGCGCCAGCCAGCGCAAGCATTTTATGGGCATTCAGTTTTTCCCGGTGAATAATGATTTCATTGTAAAAGCAAAATTTATTAAAACAAATTCTACGGAAGTTTATACCATGGAAACTTCATCGCATATGCAGAAGAAATATTATTTATTTGCCAGGGCAGTATTTGAACTGAAAGGAAAAGCCTATTCACTGGACGTTTACCAATCGCTTGATTTGAAAAATAAAAAAGGGTTTGAAAATTATTTATTTATTCCTTTCCGGGATGCGACGAGCGGGAAAGAAACCTATGGTGGCGGCCGGTACATTGATTTAATTATTCCTGCATCGGGTGATATCACCATCAATTTTAATAAAGCATATCAGCCTTATTGTGCATATACAGAAGGATACAATTGTCCTTTGCCGCCGGCAGAAAATACATTGCCTATTGCAATATATGCGGGCGTGCGAGAATAAAATCAAAACCTATAAGGTTTCAAAAACCTTATAGGACTAAGGAAAGGGTTAATGCATTTGCGTGAGTACAACTAAAAATAGAATAAACTTATAAATGAATTGTATGAATGCAAAATAATAAATCATGAATATGACAGATAATAGAATTGCCGGCCCCGTTTTTAATAAATAAAATCTTTTCGCTGCGCGTGTTATATAAATTGCTACAACTCCAAAAATAACAAGCCCAGCCAGCCAATCAGAAAATAAAAATGGTTGGCCAGCCAGGAAAATAATAATATACTGTAAAAGCCGCAGCAAGAGTGGAAATAATAAAAATCCCCATAATAGAAAAAAGATATTAATCTCTGTGGCAAAAATAAAGTGATCAAAAAACAAGCGGCGCTTTTTGTATAATAACAATTGCAAAAAAATGGCGGAAAATGGTAACAATATTAATAATAAAAATTTGGATATTTTTTCTCCTTTTTCATGAAATATTTCACTTATTTGATTGAATGACAGGCCTGAAGACTTTTGTAAACTCTCTATTTTGGAGATAGCAAAATTTCCATATAATGGATTGTGCAGGTAGTATTCCAGCCGCTGATTAAGCGATTCAAATACCGGGAAAAAAAGATAGATCACTACCAGGAGCAGGAAAAAGGAAACGGGTTTGAAATATTTTTTTCGAATACCATCGCAATAATCCAGGGAAAGCTTACCGGGCTGTGTGGCCACAACCTTAAACGTATTCAAAAGTGTGCCTTCAAAGTGGGTTATAAAATGGGTAACCTCTTCCAACAAATACCAGACTTTTTTATCGCGAAGCGTATATACTTTTTCTCCGCACAGGTTGCAATATTTTCCTGAAAATGTATGGCCGCAGTTTTTACAGGTAACAATATTATTGACAACATTCTCCGTCATAAAAAATAAAGTAAATATAATTTTTATTTTGGAAGATGCGTAAAAACCTATAAGGTTTCAAAAACCTTATAGGTTTAATCTATATTTCCTTAACTGAATAAATATTCGATATCTTCTTTGGTAAGACTTTTTACAAAAGTGCCGTCATCGGTTACAAGGTCAGCGGCAAGCGCTTTCTTTTTTTCCTGCAGCAATAAAATTTTATCTTCCACAGTATCGGTGCATATCATGCGGTATGCAAAAATATTTTTGGTCTGCCCAATGCGGTGCGTGCGGTCTATGGCCTGTTGCTCTACCGCGGGATTCCACCAGGGATCAACGATATAGACATAATCTGCGGAAGTGAGATTTAAACCAACTCCACCAGCCTTTAAAGAAATAAGGAAAACCCTGCATGCTTTATCATCCTGGAAATGATTGATAGCGCGTTCTCTTTCCGGAGCAGAAGTGCTGCCATCGAAATATTCAAAGTTCACATCCAGTTCTATTAATTTTTCTTTGATCAATGCCAGCATTCCTAAGAATTGGGAAAAGATCAATGCTTTATGTTCGCCGATATTTTCCGTGATCTCGCGGGTAAGTTCATCCAGTTTTGCGGACTCATTCGGGAAAGGTTTATCTTCTTTTAAAATCGCCGGGCTATCGCAAATTTGACGGAGTTTCATCAAACCCTGCAGGATGGATAATTGTGATTTTCCAAATCCCTGTGATTCCATTTCGCCCAATAATTTACTGCGTATTTCATTGCGGTAAGTGTCATAAATATCCCGCTGCACTTTTCCCATTTCACAATACACGATAATTTCATGTTTTTCAGGAAGGTCTTTGGCTACCTGTTCTTTCGTTCTCCGGAGAATGAATGGGAATAAGAGTTTGCGCAGATGTTCTTTATTTTCCTGCATACCCAATTTGTCAATAGGAATAGAAAATTCCTGTTTGAAAAATTCAATGCTGCCCAGCATGCCGGGGTTGAGAAAATTCATTTGCGCATACAGATCAAAAGTATTGTTTTGTAAAGGTGTACCACTCAGGCAAAGTTTATTTTTGGCCGTTAGTAAAGTAGCTGCTTTGGCTATTTTACTGGATGGATTTTTAATGGCCTGGCTTTCATCCAGGATGAGATAATCAAAGGTAATGTCTTTGAAATATTTTATATCACTGCGCAATGTTCCATACGTGGTAATAAAAATATCTGCATCGTCTTTACGCAATAATGCCTGGTCCCTCGTGCCGCCATGATGAACATGCCGGGTAAGTGTTGGCGTGAATTTTTTTATTTCATTTTCCCAGTTAAACATAAGCGTGGTTGGACAAACAACAAGTGCTTTGATAGTGCCGTTCATTTGCTTATAATGATGCAGGAAAGCGAGCGCTTGTATAGTTTTGCCCAAACCCATATCATCTGCCAGGATACCGCCCCATTTCACCTGGTTTAAATAATGTATCCAGTGAAAACCGGCTTCCTGGTAGGGACGCAAAATATGCTGCAGATGTTCCGGTGCAGCAATTTCACTGATAGAATAATTATTTTTAATGCTGTCATATTTTTCATCCAGCAAAATACTCAGTTCATTTTCATCCCGCTGATTATATAAATCTTCGATGACACTATAATGATACCTGCTTAATTTCAATGCATCCGTTTTGCCTTCTCCTACGCGGAAAAGCAGGCTGTATTTTTGCAACCATTCCTCCGGTAAAATACCCAGGCTTCCATCCTCCAATTGTACATATTGTTCCTGTCTGCCCAAAGCTTTTTTAATATCGGCCACTTTCACTTTATTGCCATTGAAATGCACATCCACCTTTGCATCAAACCAATCCATGCTATTGGAAATATGAATCTTCGTAGTTGGCCTAGCGGTATTGAACCTAAACTTTTTTAATGCATCAAACCCGGTGACAGGAATATTCAAT
>JBDTAN010000111.1:0-3278 GCA_039924585.1 Chitinophagaceae bacterium
ATTAAAATTCATGGTTTTTTTTCGTGTAGTACTGATCTTTTCTTTCAGACCATTGATCGTTCTTTCATACGCGTTTTGCAAAACCCATTTATTAATTGAGGTATCCCATTTGATATTATCAGCGCGGAGATTATACACGAGCTGCTGTCCTTTTACCCGGCTCATAAAAAAAACGGTGCCGATTTTTGTTGAAGTATCATAATTGCGTATACCGGCGTATGTAAATGAATCAATGCGAAAATAAATGGTATTAGTCACGGGCTGTAAGGGATCGTAGGAAGAATTTCGATCTACATATACAGCTTCAAAAGTGGTGCGGACATCATTTGCTTTGGGTATAATAAAATTTACCATCACCAGCAGCAATAAACCAAGTGAAAGTCCACCCAGCAGGTATGGACGAAGGAACCGGTTATAACTTGCACCTCCCGCGATGATCGCAACGATTTCACTATTTCCGGCCATTTTGGAAGTGAAAAAAATCACGGAAATAAAGACAAATAAAGGAAATAAAAGTGCAATAATGTAAGGAACAAAGGCAATATAATATTGCTGTATTATCTGCATGGCACCAAGCCCGGATTTCACAAAATCATCAGTTTTTTCACTTACATCCACGGCTACGGCAATCACGGTAAACAGAAAGATGGCAAAGAAAAATGTGGTGAAATATTTTTTGAGTATGTATCGGTCAATTTTTTTCATGCATTGCTGCGCTGCAGCTTCCTTTTTATAAAAATCAAAAATACATGATTTAGCGTATTAGATGATTATGTGTTTAACATCAAGCGGTTTTTTGGGATTTCATTCAAGGAAAAATCAATAGTTAAAATCAAACCTTTTAATTTTTATTTAAAATAAAAATACTTTTGTAAAAAAAACTGCGGAATTATGCGATCTATATTATCAATAACATTTTTACTTGTCAATTTTATTTCTTTCACACAAACTGAATTACCCAACAATTTTAAAATCGGCAGGTATGTTGAAGTTTTCGGCAATGACAGCTTGAAAGTTTATTTCAATTGCACCGGCGCTATTTATGAAAGTACTTGTGCAAGTTATTATCGAATTGGAAAAATGGATAGTACAATGATCAATGTAGGTGGTGATTTTTGTGATTATGATATGTCTGGCCATGTTGTATTGAAAGCGACGATCATAGATAATAATTTGGAAGGAATGGCCAACTATTTTTACCGTGATGGGCAGGTAAGTGAAGCAGGTGCTTATAAAAATAATATACGGGATGGCATTTGGATCTTTTATTATACGAACAGGCATGTACAAAAAATATATAATTATATTGATGGCGAGCCGTTGGTGATAGAAGCATATACATCCGATGGCAAACAAACAGTAGTAGATGGGAATGGAGAATTTGAAACTAATTTCAGTACACTTTTGCAATGCGATAAATTTCATGCTTCCGGCCATATAACGAATGGCGTAAAAGATGGTCCATGGCTTTTCACAAATCCACATTTCAACACATTAGTAGCAACAGAAATATATGATCAAGGAAAATTCATTAAAGGCAACACTTCCGGTGAATATGAAAGTTTATCGAATAAATACACCAAAAATCCCCGGATAAATTTTTCAAATTTTTATGCTAGTGAATATTTCAATTTATTAGACAATAGCATTGGCTGCCCGTGGGATAATGTGTTTCCGTGGAAATATAAAAATCAAAATGTGAATGAATATTTTTACCCGCATTTGCAGAAATCACTTGCCGAATATAAAATGCCATTAAAAAATCAATGGCTGGTGGTTGGACTAAAAGTGAGTGAAAAAAACGAATTACAAGAAGTAAATGTGGCGTCATCTATTAATGATATTTCGCTGGAAAATTATGTGTATAATTTACTAACGCAAATGAATAAATGGAACGCAGCAATTGTGAATTCAAATAAAGTGGAGTCGAATATCTTTTTTTCTATACTGGTTGAGAATAATGAATTAATAATCCCGGCCTATTTTGTAAGGAAGAAAAAATAGAAACCATTTCTTTTTAGGGCTTTGGTTCAGTTGAAAAAAATTCCAGTTCCTAATAAAAAGGTGTAAATTTCGAAATTAAATCATAGTCTGATATCGAAGCAGTTTTAATAAATGTGGAAAAAAAATCGGATGTCACACTTCTCGTATCACTTGCCAAGAAAATGGGCATGTCTGCATAATTATTTTCAAAGGTTGAAATTGAAGATTGGCAACTTGCTCAAAGGATTGAATCCGGCATGAAATCAAAAAATGTTCAACGCAATGATATCGTGAAAGTCTTAGACAAATGAAGGTGTTTTAATAATGAATTCTTCATTATTTATATTCTCCTGCCCGTTCTAAAACTAAAAGTTCTAATTGTACAGAAATTCTAAAGTTGGTTGAATTGATTTTCTTAAGAATAGGTTTTACGGAAGGAATTATTCCTGATAATTTGGCTTCGACAATTATTCCAATCGTTCCGATAATTAATATTCCTAAATCCTGTGCTAGTTTTCTTCCTTTTAAATCATCAATAATAAGTAAACTATCCTTCAATTCAAAAGCAAGTGCAATCGAACTTGCTTCACCTTTATCCACCGATAATTCAAATTTAGCCTGAGAAATTGTACTTTGAGGTTGTTGCAAAACGAACCAGGGAGGTAAGGGCAGACCAAATTCTTCAGCTACTTCGTGCGTGATAATTATTGTTCCAAAAATTTGATGGAGTAAGTCAAATTCATTTATTTTTTGAAGTAAAATAAGACAACTTGTATCAGAGATGATAGTTTTTTGCATTCATGATATCTTTATCCAAATCTTTTGCTGTATAGTTGAAAAGAGAAACATTATAATCCCCTAAAATCTCCATAAATGTACGTTTGGTGTAACCAGCCATTTCTGCAGCCTGGCCTAATGATAATGTACCTTTTTCGAATAGTTTGACGGCAAGCACAGTTTTTGTTTCCCGCTCATCAAGGCTATCAGGTATTTGTATAGTCAACGTTTTCATAAAATCAAATTTACTACAAAATATTCAACTTTAAAATTGCCTGAACTTTTAAGGAACTACTAAGTAATTTTTACAATAGATATTTTGCTTAAAATTAAATTCCGCCAGTTCCAAAAGGCAACTTCGTCCCGGGCGTATAATCGCGGTAAAAGCCCACCCTGCTTTGATTGGAAAGATTTACTTCGCCTGCACTTCCGGAAAAACCATCATAACAAAACCAAAAAAAAGGCATAGATAAAAGCATAGCCATAGTTTATAGTTAAACCTACTCTGTGATAAATAT
>JBDTAN010000112.1:0-5287 GCA_039924585.1 Chitinophagaceae bacterium
ATTTGTTGTTTTACCCATAGCTGAAATAATGAGTAAGAGTGGTTTTGAGCTTTCTTTTAAAATGGGAACAAGTGCGGAAACGCGTTCTTCGTTGCTGATACTCGCGCCACCAAATTTATATACCTTCATAGAGAATTTTAAAAAAATTGGAATTAAACAAAGATAGGGTCAGGAGCCTCAAAAAATTTTAATACATTTACTTTTTTGCACACAAAAATAAACATTGATATATGATCAACAGGCAGATACTGACACTGGATGAATTTACCATTCAGCAATACCGGAAAATACCCAATGCCACGGGCGAATTAAGTAATCTTTTACGTGACATTGGTCTCGCCGGTAAAAGAATAAATGTAGAAGTAAATAAAGCCGGTCTCGTAGATATCCTTGGTGATGCGGGCATTACAAATGTACAGGGAGAAGATGTAAAAAAACTCGATGTATTTTCCAATAATCAAATGGTGGGTGTGTTACAACATGGTATAAGTTGTGCTGGAATTGGCAGTGAAGAAATGGATGACGTGGTAATATTTGATGATGAAATTAGTAATAATAGTAAATATGTAGTGATGTTTGATCCACTTGACGGAAGCAGCAATATAGATACAAATGCTTCTATCGGCACGATCTTCGGCATATTCAGAAGAGTAACCACACCCGGCAAACTCGCTACTGAAGCGGATTTCCTGCAGGCCGGTGTGAAACAGGTTGCTGCCGGTTATATTATTTATGGTTCAAGTACAATGTTAGTGTATGCCACGCGTCGTGGTGTAAATGGTTTTACCCTTGACCCTTCCATTGGAGAATTTTGTCTGAGTCACCCGGATATAAAAATTCCTGATACAGGTAAAATATATTCCGTCAATCATGGAAATTTTTTCCAGTATGAACCACAGGTAAAGAAGTACATTGACACTTGCCAGAATAAAAATAAATCAAATGGTGGCCCTTATACGCAGCGCTATATTGGTAGTATGGTTGCAGATATGCATCGCTCGCTCATCAAGGGTGGAATATTCATGTATCCGGGCACGACTGATAAGCCGGGCGGAAAATTGCGCCTGATGTATGAATGTAATCCCTTTGCATTTATTGTGGAAGTAGCAGGCGGAATGGCAAGTAACGGTAAGCAGCGTATCCTGGATATTATACCTGAAGGATTGCATGAGCGTACACCCGTATTTATTGGCAGTAAAAATATGGTACAGGAATGTTTGAGTTACTGGGAAGAAGAAAAAGTGTAATAATGGTATGATAATTGAAAAATGAAATAACCGCTTTGCGGTTTTTTTTACACACAAAAATTAAAACGATGAAAACTTTTATTCTTTCACTCCTCCTGTTCGGTGGTTGCATCCCAGCACATCAACAAGCACAATCTTACCCACCGGTAAATGCAAATCCTGATCAAACTACTATTGCGAATCCAGCCTATACGCCCGGTACAACTCAATTTGGAGTAATGTTTCCGGATGCCGGAAGTGGTCAGGACAAATCAAGTATTTTAAAACAACTACATGTAAAAATGACCCGCATGACGTTGTCTATGGACACCTGGACTGGAAGTAATGCACCATTGGATGCACTTCAAAATGCAGGATACAAAGTACTTCTGAATGTCTATTGGAAAAGAATCAGGGGCGCGGATGGCTCTAAAATGGCGCAACCATTTCCAACAGGGAATGACCTGGATGTATATCGCTCAAAACTAAATGATATTTTAACGAAATATAAACCTGAAATTTTATTGGTAGAAAATGAAGAACTTGTTTTAAAATTTCACTCCGGTGATATAGGTGATTATTTGAATATGCTGAAAGTTGCTGTTGACGTTGCACACAGTCATGGAGTAAAGGTTTCAGATGGTGGTATTACCAACCCACAAATTAGTTTATTAATCTATGATTATTTAGTAAGTCAGAATCAGCGTGATGAAGCTGATCGCTTCGGGAATGCTTCTATGGATGGGCGGATTTTAAAATTTGCCAAAACGCATGATATGAATTCCGATTTGGCTCAAAAATTATCACAAGCACAAAAATTGGTACAAGGCCTAAGAAATATTGACATTGATTATGTAAATCTTCATTGGTATGAGCCACTTAATAAAAAAGGTGCTGGAAGTTTATCTGACAATACAGCTTCAGTAACACCAGGTGCATTAAAACATGCGATTGATTTCTTAACGAAAATAACAGGCAAAACTGTTATCCTGGGGGAATGTGGGCAGGTAAATGAAAGTGCTTCTCTTACAACAAGTATGTTGCAGGAAATTGCCACTTCAGGAGTTCCTTACGCCATTTGGTTAAGTTATAACACCGCCACTACAAAAGCTTTGACCGACGGTGGAAATTTATCTCCTACTGGAGATGCATTTGTAAAATTCATTGATACATATCAAAAATAAAAATCCAGGTTTCATAAAAGAACCAACTATATGTTGGTTTTTTTTATGAAATTTTTTAAGCACCAAACTGCCTTAAATGATGGTCTGTATGTTTATACACTAAAATGCCAATTTGTTCGCGCGTCATTTTTCCAAAAAATGGATGCACAAATTCTGTATTTGAAAACGCTGCATAATTTTGAATATTTTTTATCCCATGCACTTTTTCAGGTTCTATTTCTCCACTTCCCACAATTTTTAATACGGGGAGAGTAGGTGTATTTTTTCGCAATGGCGCATCATCTTTTAAAACTTTCTTCATAATGACTTTGCCAAATAATTTTCCAATAAACACCTGCTTATATTTTCGTTTCCTTTCTACCATTTCATCCCAAAGTATGCAATGCCTCAGCATTTGATAGAGTGTCATTTTTCCCCAAAGTGCAGTATCACCTGGCTTAATTGATTGAATTCTGAGTACTAAGTCTTCCCTCGTTGCTGCTTCAAATATTGATTTCATAAATTAAAATTAATATAAAAAAATTCAACTGTAAAAAACTGTACTTAAAATTAAACTTTGTATGAATCAAAAAATTATAACTTAACCTATCAAAATTTATACTCCAGACAATTACACATTTGATTAGAAAAATAGCTTTTAAAAAAAACCGGCTCTACAAAAATGCAGGAGCCGGTAAATTATAAAAACAAACAACTTTTATAAATCTTTTTTTCGAAAATATTTCAGTGAAAAATATACAGGCAAAATAATCCATGCTGAAAGTCCTATAAATGAAATAATAATACCCATAGTACTTCCAAAAAAGTCACGGTATACTGCGCCAGTATAACCCATCAATGCGGAAATATCCATTTGCAATAATATTTGAATGCGGCCCAGATCAATAGGGTTTAGAAAACTAAAAACAACCATAACATTTTCCAGTGGATAATCCTGGAACTGGAATAATAAAAAAAGCACCAGGGCATCAAATATAAGGGAAAAGTACAACCACAATAAAATAGAAATACCAATACCTTTTGCTTTATCACGCGCTAAAACCCCCGCCAGCAAAGCAATTCCAACAAATACAACTGTCAGGAACAAGCCTGTAAGGATCATCATGATGCCCGTACTATCTGCATGGTACAACAAAATAGGAATGCCTGCACCCACAAAAAAAGCAACACAAAGTGAAATAGCCAGACCAGAAAATAAACTCAGCCAAATCGTCTTTCGCTTTAATGGCTGGCTTACTAGTAATTCGATGAACTCGGAACTGTTATATACATAAATAGTAGAGAAAATAATGGAGATCAGTGGTACAAGTATGAGGATTATATTTAGCAAACTCAGCAAGCCTTTGGCCGCATTATTTTCCAGGTTAAAAATACTTAGTGAAATGATCAATAGCAATGCGGTATAAATAAGTACAATTTTATTTTGTACAATATCCACGATCACATACTTTAATATTTTTTTCATACCAATAATTTTATTCAGCAATAAGCGCGGGGCCTTTACTGATGAAAGCGGCAATGGCTTTTGATAGTTTTTGTTCTCCTGTCTCTTCTTTCAGCGCTGATAATTTTTTATGAAATAAAACACGCCCATCCTGCATATAAAAAACTTCTGTAACAAGGTCATCAAGTTCGCTCAGAACATGAGAGGATATTAAAATCAATTTGCCTTTTTCTTTTTCATCAATGATTTTTTGTTTCAGTTTTTCTGATGACAAAGGATCTAAGCCGGCGGTGGGTTCATCGAGCACCAGTACATCCGGTGAAAAGAGGAAAGCCAGGCTGGCACTCACTTTCTGGGTTGTACCACCGGAAAGGCCACGCATTTTTTTCTGCATCAAATTATTCAGGCCAAAACTTTGCACTAGCTCTTCATCAAAAACAGGATGCTGATCCTTCCGTATATCTTTCATCATATTCATCACGTGCGCAATGGTCATATTATCGGGATACCTGCCAATCTGTGGCATATAGCCGATCTTATCGCGGTAAGCCCATTCCCGTTTAATGGATTTTTGATTAAAAAAAATATCCCCGCTATCCGGTACCACCATTCCCAAAATAGATTTAATGAGTGTAGTTTTACCACTACCATTCGGACCAAGTAAGGCAATGCATTCACCTTTTGAAAATGTAACGGATACATTATCGAGTGCTTTTAATTTTCCAAATTTCTTGGTGATGTTTTTTGTTTCAATCATAGGGACAACGGCTTCATATAAGGTAAATCATCTCTCAAATTTTCAGGTGTTATACCCGGCAATACTTTTTCACTTTTATCCAGTAATGTTACGATCAAACTCCGGAAAAGCATGAGCGCCGCGGCATTGCTTTCAATGATCATGGAATACATACTCACAGGATGATATGGCACATCACCCACCCCATCTTTGTTGATATCATAGCCTTCATATTTATCCCAGTAATTTCCATTGAAAGTATTCAGCACGAGTGAACCATTCGTACCAATGTCAAAAGTATTTCCAATAAAATTATTTTTTGTAAAATCTACATTGTCGCAACTTGCCTGGATCTTTACGGCCCAGCCATTATTGATAAAAATATTTTTATACAAATTAATTCTACTGCAACCTTCCATATGCAAAGCGGTGGTATTCTTTGTAAAATGATTTCCGCTGATATCACTGTCTGTTATATCTTTCAGCAAAATTCCATAAGCTGCACCACCCCAATTATCCAGGAAAAAATTATTATACATTTTTATATGATGTGTATACATTACGGCAACACCGGATTCATTTTGCTCAAACACGTTGCAGATATATGTATCGTGGTGTGAGAACATAAAATGAATCCCATAACGAACATTCTTGTGGCTTATATTTCTCCAAATCAGCGAATTCGTTACGAACTCAA
>JBDTAN010000113.1:0-4015 GCA_039924585.1 Chitinophagaceae bacterium
CTTACTGAAGTTGGTTGGGTGATCACGGCATACGCTATTGGAAACGTGATCATTGTGCCAATGACGAGCTGGCTTTCACAACAGTTTGGCAGAAGAAATTATTTTGCCGCATCCATCATATTATTTACAACATGTTCATTTCTTTGTGGTAATGCAAATGGCATTTGGGAACTCGTCGCATTTCGATTTTTACAAGGGCTTGGTGGTGGCGCATTACTGGTGACATCGCAGACGATCATTACAGAAAGTTATCCCATTGAAAAAAGGGGAATGGCGCAGGCGATTTATGGTTTGGGTGTTATTATCGGGCCCACATTAGGTCCACCGCTTGGAGGATATATTGTAGATCATTTTAGCTGGCCTTATATTTTTTATATAAATATTCCTATTGGTGTCATTGCCACTTTACTCACTTTGCAATTTGTACGCAGCCCAAAATATGGAGAAAAGAAATCGAGGCATGAAATCGACTGGATAGGTATAGCTTTATTGGCCATTACAGTTGGTTCCCTGCAATATGTACTGGAGCGCGGTCATGAAGATGATTGGTTTAACAGCAATTTGATTATTGGCCTGGCTATTACGGCTGTTTTGGGCATTATATTTTTCCTCTGGCGTGAACTGACTTATTCCAATCCAATTGTAGAACTTCGGGTTTTGAAAAATGGAAACCTGCGTATAGGCACTTTTATGTCATTTATTTTAGGATTTGGATTATATGGATCCACGTTTATTATACCATTATATACGCAAAGCACTTTGGGCTGGACTGCAATGCAGGCGGGAATGCTGATGATCCCATCTGCTGTCACAACAGCTTTCATGATGCCCATCATAGGCAAACTTTTGCAAAAAGGGGTTAAGCAGCAATACCTGGTGGCCATTGGTTTATTTATCTTTTTTATCTACAGCTTTTGGGGTTATAAGATTATTTCCCCGGACACTTCAAGTGAAGCGTTTTTCTGGATGCTGATTGTAAGAGGAATGGGTTTAGGTTTATTATTTATTCCAATAACAACACTGGCTCTTTCTACATTGAAAGGGCAGGAAATAGGGCAGGGCGCTGCGTTTACTGGTATGATGCGGCAATTGGGCGGTTCATTTGGGGTTGCATCAATAACTACATTTATTTCCAGGGAAAATATGGTACACAGAAGTGCCTTAGTAAGTCATTTGGATGTGCATGATCCTATTGTGCAACAGAGGGTAAGTGCATTACAGCATGGATTTATGACAAAAGGAATGACCTTTGACAAAGCTTTGCAATCGGCTTACCAGGCAATTGATTTTTCTGTATCAAAACAGGCGATTGTACTTTCTTATATGGATGTATTCCTGTATTTGGGCGTGATGTTTTTAATATGCATTCCTATTATTTTACTTGCAAAAAGAAAGAAAAATAGTACGAAATTAGACCTTAGCGAAGCAATGCATTAATGAATGGTAAGATTGAAAGTTTTAATTCGCTACGTGGAATAGCTTATTGAGGCTTATTGATCCAAACACATTCAATGAGAAATTTTTGCCATTGATACCAGGTCTGCCTCCAGGAACTACATTTTGAAGATATGCATTCGACAGGGAGCCATCCATAAATAAGCCCAGTGTAATAGTTTTATGAAATGTATAACCAGTTTTCAATTGAATTCCTACGTCAATTCTTTTCCATTCATCTCCATAAGGTACATTTATTTTAGTACTATCTGTTTTGATTTTACCCGTAATACCGCCACCAATAATTAAACCTGCATTCACAAATACATCGTCATTATTTTCAAGTGGAAAGTTGCGCACCACAGCTGCGTTTCCCTCTAAATATCCCAGGTGAACGTGTGGATTTCCCAACGTATTATTGAATTTTCCACCCTTTTGAATAAAACTTAAACCACCTTCCCATCCCCATTGGCTTGCATACACTGTGTGCAGGTTTATGCCTAAAGAATAACCAAATACATAGCCGTATGAATTAGAAACTGACTTATTTGTTCTTATAAAAGTGGATGTATTCAGCGATCCCTGTGCACGAATTGTTGTTTCGGTTTTTTCCTGGGCATGCAGGGAAAGTGAGATCAATATGACTGTTGAAAGAAAGAGAATTTTCCGCATAAAGTTAGAATAGATTATTAGAATTGAATTTAATGCTGCAATATTATTAATTTAAATTGGTATCAAAATAAACATTCAGGAAGATTATATAAATTATACAAACAAAACACTGTGCGGTCTTAGAAAGATGTAAAAAGACCTGAAAAGTTTCAATATGTATAGATAATACTTATAAGGTTCTAAAAGATATAAAAAGACCTATAAGGGTTTAAAAACCTTATAGGTCTATATTTTTATAAAGTTTCTTTGAGCCAGTCAAAGAATTCCCTTTGCCATACCATAGCATTTTGTGGTTTTAAAACCCAATGGTTTTCTTCTGGCAAATACACAAATTTACTTTTAATACCGCGTAACTGTGCTGCCTGGAAAGCTTGCTGGCCCTGCTCTACTGGAACCCTATAATCACGGCCACCCTGCACGATCATGATAGGCGTATCCCATTTATCCACAAAATTGCTGGGCGACTGGCTAAAAGATTTTTGTGCGACTGCATTATTTTTATCCCAGTATGCGCCACCTTTTTCCCAGTTCTCAAACCACATTTCATCTGTTGTGCCATACATACTTCTAAAATCAAAAACCCCATCATGGGCGATAAAAGTTTTAAATCTTTTATTGTGCATACCTGCTAATTCAAATACAGAAAATCCTCCATAACTCGCACCCACGCAGCCGAGGCGACTTTTATCTACAAAAGGTTCCTTAGATACATCATCAATTGCACTCAGATAATCTTTCATGGCCTGACCGCCCCAGTCTTTGCTGATCTCTTCGTTCCAGGCTGTACCAAATCCGGGCATTCCGCGACGTGAAGGCGCCACAATAATATAACCCTGTGAAGCCATCAACTGAAAATTCCAGCGGAAGGAATAAAACTGTGTGAGGGCCGATTGTGGTCCACCCTGGCAATATAATAAAGTAGGGTATTTTTTAGCAGGGTCAAAAGATGGTGGATAAATTACCCACACAAGCATTTTTTTATTATCAGTTGTGGTTACAAACCTTCTTTCGGTTTTGCACATGGCGATATTTTTATACGCCTGGTCGTTTACATGTGACAATTGGGCCATACCACCATCAGAAAGCGCAACAGAATAAATTTCTGCGGCGTGGTTCATATCAGTCCTGGTGACGATCAATTTATTGCCTACTTGAGCGGTGATACCTGTGACATCAAAATCACCTTTGGTAATTTGAACAATGGTAAACTTTGAATCTGCATCCGGTGACCAGGCAACGGAAAATAATTGCAAAGTGCCATTTACAGGTGCAATGAAATAAATTGTTTTTCCGTCATTTCCCCACATAAAACTTTCAACATGCAAATCATCTCTGCTGGCAGTAAGATTAATGGTTTTATCATCATGCATTACTTTCAGATCCTGTTTGTCAGATTCATATCCATCTGTTTTCATGCTGAGCCAGGCAAGCCAGCCTTTCGCATTGTATGCAGGTGCTACATCATACCCATTATTATCTTTTGTGAGGTTTTTGGTATTGCCATTGACAATATTGTATTGATATAAGTCGGTATTTGTACTAATGGCATAATCAGTTCCAAACTTTTTCTTGGTAACATAGACTACATGTTTTCCATCCGGGTTCCAGATAAAATCTTCATCGCCGCCAAATGGTTTTTGCGGGCAGTCGTAAGGTTCATCCTTCATAAGGTCGATGCTGCCACCTACAGTTTCAGCGCCTGTTGGGTCAAGAAACACATGGTCAAATTTTCCATCTTCCCAGGTATCCCAATGGCGGTAATCCAGCGAAGTATACACATAAACATCTGATTTTGGCAAATCCGGAAAAATGTCAGCACCGGTTACTTTTAAAATTTGAACCGGTTTGCTTGTGAGTTTATATTTTCCGTCAGGAGAAACTTTACTGTCTGACATTAAGCCGTCTGTAT
>JBDTAN010000114.1:0-3275 GCA_039924585.1 Chitinophagaceae bacterium
GCGCATGTTTGGAATAATTAATATGTGCAGGGTTACGGTTTAATCCGCGGGATGATGTTTGTGGTTCTGTTTCTGGTTGTTGTCCCGCATGTTTTAATAAAAATGCAACAATAAGCAGAACAATTAAAAATAATGCCGGAAGGGCTTTTTTCCATTGCATAAAAAAGATTGATTTGTCGCGACACAATATATTGTGTCTTTCGTCAGAAATACGAAATATTGTGTCTTTAGTAAGAAACACGAAATGTTGTGTCTTTCGTAGAGACACAAAATATTGTGTCTCTACTGTTTATTTTCAGCCTCCATCATGCGCATTTCTTTGGCATCCTGCAAAAAATTGGACGCAAAAATAAATTCATTGAGCAGTTTATTTTTATTGAAAATAATATCTTTATTAGTTCCCTCCCACTCTTTTTTGCCATTGTACAAATACATAATCTTATCTCCAATCTCCATGACACTATTCATGTCATGCGTGATAACAACTGTGGTAATATTATATTCTGTAGTAATTTCTTTTATCAGTTTGTCGATTAATAAAGAAGTCTGTGGATCCAGGCCGGAATTGGGTTCATCACAAAATAAATATTTTGGGTTCAGCACGATCGCGCGGGCAATGCCCACTCGTTTTTTCATACCCCCGCTGATCTCCGCCGGGAATTTATGCTGCGCATCCCGTAGTTGGACACGTTCCAAAACTTCAATTGCTTTTTTCCTTTTATCCCTGAACGATGCTTTTGAAAACATATCCAGCGGAAACATTACATTCTGCGCAACAGTCATCGAATCAAACAATGCCGAACCCTGGAAAAGCATACCCAATTGCTGCCTTAATTCCTTACGCTGTTCCGGTGCCATGGTGGTCATATTTTGATCGTCAAATAATATTTCACCTTCATCCGGCCGGATCAAACCTACCATACATTTTGTCAAAACAGTTTTTCCACTTCCACTCGCTCCGATGATGAGGTTACATTTACCAGTTTCCATCTCCGCACTAATGCCATCCAGAACGACTTTAGAGCCGAAAGATTTTCTTACATTTTTAATTGCGATCATATATTTTTTTTCAAATAAATTTTAATTGGCTACACTATCTACGGATCATTTCTGAAATAAAGATATTAAGCAAATGCACATTTACCTAAAACAAATCAGCAAAATAACTTTTTGAAAAAATATGTTCAAGTTTTGGTTACTCAATCTTCATTGGGAAGTTCATTCAATCCGGAATCATCATTATTATTTTCAGTTCCTGGTTTTGGTTCATTGTCATCTTTCAAGTCCTGCTCCAGTAAAGCGCCTTGCTTATCCACGATTAAATTTTTACGCGTTTCATCATTTTCTTCATTGCGCATTTGCGTTGGTTCTATTCTTTCTTCCGGGGAAATATCATTTATTTTTGGGAGGTCAGCAGGAGAATTGATGCCAAAATAATCCATGAAGTTTTTTGAAGTGGCATATATAAGCGGCTTTCCGGGTAAATTTTCACTGCGCCCGCTGATAATGATCAATTCCTTTTCCAATAATTTTTGAACACTGTAATCGCTGTTTACACCGCGGATATTTTCAATCTCTCCTTTTGTAACGGGTTGCTTATAAGCAATGATAGAAAGGGTTTCAAGAGAAGCAGTGGATAATTTTTTAAGGAATTTTTCTCCGTTTAATTGAGCGATCGTTGGATGAAATTCTTTTTTAGTCAGGAATTGCCATCCGCCACCACTTTGAACAACTTCAAAAGGATAAAAAGCTGCCTGGTATTTTTCACATATTCCTTCAATAGAAGCATTCACCTGGTCCATGGTAATCTGCGCGTCCATAAAACCAAAAGACTGATTAATCAGTTCCACGATCTCTGTGTTTTCCAGTGGCTTTTCACTGGCAAAGATCAGCGCTTCAATATGCGGTATAATGTCTGAAAGTTCCATGCTCATTTATAAAAAATTACAACGAAATTTCTTTTCGAAACGCTTTGTAAAAAATATTAACCCTGCAAAGCCGCAGCGCCACTCACGATTTCTGTAAGCTCTGTTGTAATGGCAGCCTGTCTTGCACGGTTATAAGAAATACGCAATGCTTTCAATAACTCATTGGCATTATCACTGGCTTTATCCATCGCGGTCATACGGGCACCATGCTCACTGGCATTCGCATCCAGTACTGATTTATACAATTGTGTATTCAGAATTTTAGGAATTAATTCTGCAATAAGTACTTCTTTTTCGGGTTCAAATATAAAATCTTCATTTTTTGCGCCGGGCTTTTTTGCGATCCGCGGAATAGGAACAAAACGCTCTGCTACAAATTCCTGGGTTGCAGCATTTTTAAATTCACTGTAGATAATTTCAACAACATCAAACTCTTTGTTTTCAAATGCCTTCATTGCTGCCTGCGCTGCTGCCTGCACATTTTCAAAAGTTAGTTGCAGGAAAATATCTTTAAAAGCAGCATTGATTTTATAATTGGTTTTAGAAAAATTTTCCCAGCCTTTTTTCCCAATATTCCAGATGGAAATATTTCCTTTTTCTTTTTGTTTCTGGTATCTTTCTTCTATTACACTTTTGGCCAGTTTTACCAGGTTTGAATTGTATGCGCCGCAAAGCCCACGGTCGCTGGTGATCACAATCAATAACACTTTTTCTACCGGCCTTTCTTCAGCAAGTTTAAGGCTCACATCACCTTCGGAATTACTGACAATATTGGACAGCATTTCCTGTAATTTCTTGGCATACGGCCGCATTTGGATAATGGCTTCCTGTGCCCGGCGCAACTTGGCCGCACTGACCATTTTCATAGCTTTTGTAATCTGCTGTGTACTTTGAACAGATTTAATACGATTTCTTACTTCTTTTAACTGGCCGGACATATATTAATTTTTTTATAAAAATTTGCGGCAAAGGTAATAGATATGCGTTAAAACTCCCTGTTTATTTTTTGTATAAAATACCATCAGGTGGGTATCCGCCAAGTATTCATTTGTCTTAGTTTAGCAATCATGGAAATCAATACGCTAACGGCCTCTATTTTAAATTTTTTCCCCTTTCTCCTGGACGGTCCACCGGCAATTTTTATCATTGGTGGTTTTATAATTATTGTCGTCTTACCGATTGTTGCAATAATTCTTCTAATCGTATATTTTATTGTCCTCAGAAAACGAAAGCGAAAAAAAGAAGAAGCAGAAAATCAAATGAATAACCAATTATGAGCTTACTATTATCCTTTGTAATTTTTGGCGGGATCATTCTTGCCGCAATTATTTTTCTACTATATCTTAT
>JBDTAN010000115.1:0-7906 GCA_039924585.1 Chitinophagaceae bacterium
ATCAATCGAAAATTATTACCAGGAAACAGGTCGTGCCGGCAGGGATGGACTGGAAGGGAAATGCTTGCTTTTTTATTCTCATAAAGACGTCGCAAAACTGGAACACCTGATGCGGGATAAGCCTTTGAGTGAACGTGAAATCGGCGCTCAATTGATCAATGAAACCGTGGCTTTCGCTGAAATTTCTACTTGCCGCAGGAAAGTTTTATTGCATTATTTTGGTGAAAATACGGACGAAGAAAACTGTGGCAATTGTGATAATTGCCTGCATCCGAAAGAAAAGATTGAAACAAAAGAAGAAGCTGTGAAAGTGTTGAAAGTAGTGAAAGCACTGGATGGTAGATTTCATACGGATTACGTGATAAATGTGCTTATGGGGAAACCAACGCCGCAGATAAAAATGTACAGGCATGAAGAATTGGATTCGTTTGGAATTGGAAAGGAAAAAGATGTCCATTTCTGGAATAGCCTTATAAGACAATTATTACTGGAGAATTTATTGCGAAAGGATATTGAAGAATATGGCTTATTGAAATTTACGGAAGCAAGTGAGCATTTTTTGAAAAAACCGGTTTCATTCAAAATTGCATTGAGCAATTTATTTGAAGAGGCCAATGAAGATGATGAAGATGTGGAAACCGGAGATGGAGGAAGTGGTGGCGCAGCTTTCGACGATAAGCTGGTAGAGATGCTGAAAAGTCTTCGACAAACTGAAGCAAAGAAAATTGGTTTGCCACCATTCGTTTTATTCCTGGAATCATCGCTGAATGATATGGCTACGGCATATCCTACCACATTACTTGAATTGGAAAAATGCCAGGGCGTAAGTAAAGGAAAAGCAGCACGATATGGAAAACCTTTTATAACGTTGATTGCACGATATGTTGAAGAAAATGAAATTGAAAGGCCGGATGATTTCGTCATGAAAACAGTTGCGAATAAAAGCAGCAATAAAATTTATATCATTCAAAATGTAGATAGAAAAATTCCGCTGGAAACTATTGCTAAAAACAAAGACCTCAAGCTGGATTCATTACTGGAAGAAATGGAAACTATAGTATCGAGTGGCACAAGACTGAATCTCAATTATGCCATTGATGACATTCTCGATGAAGATGACCAGGAAGAGATTATGGATTATTTTAAAAGCTGTGAAACTTCTTCATTGGAAACTGCGCAGGAGGAATTACAGGATAGTGGATATGAATGGGATGAACTGAAAATCATGCGAATTAAATTTATTTCCGAGTATGGGAATTAAGGGTTTAAAATTCTGTTTCTTATTTCAACTTGCATAACCGTTTTATCTTTCGCAGCAATTCCTGTTTTTCTGCAGGTTTTATAATAAAATCATCTGCCCCAATTGATAGTGCTTCCATTACAGTACTCTCATCGTCCATTGCGGATAAAACAAGAATGGGTAACTTTTCTTTATAATTTGCTCTTACTTGCCCGATGAGTTCGAGTCCGGAAGTCCTGGGCATCATAAGATCTGTCACCAGGAGATCTGGTTGAAACGCTATTAATTTATTGAATGCTTCATGCCCATCTGAAGCTACACAAAGTTCAAAAGTTTCTGATGCCAGTTGCTTTTGCAGTAATAAAAGGCTGATAGGATCGTCTTCAGCAATTAATATTTTCATAAGGCAATACGAAAAAGTAATGATGAAGATACTGCTTCCTTTGTAACAATCGATATCCGGGGAGAAAATTCTTGTTGGATGATTCATTATGAAAGCCTTTTATTTGGCATATTTTTAACCCCTTGCTTGGGTTCAATTCATTTATTTTTGTTGCTTTTAAAAAAGTAAATTATTAAAAACACAACTGCACGGATGAAAAAATTAATTGCGGCAATAGGATGTATATTTTTTTTATATGGCGCTTTACAGGCCCAGGAAAATAATACTGTGCCTCCAAAACAAAAAATTGACCTGAGTAATCGCGCCAATGATCATTTTATGATTCAGTATGGTGTGGATGGATGGCTGAATACGCCAGATACCATTAATCCTTCCGGTTTTTCACGGCATTTTAATTTTTATGTGATGCTGGACAAACCTTTCAGATCCAGTCCGCACTTCAGTGTAGGGGTAGGCGTTGGTCTTGGTAGCAGTAATATATTTTTTAAAAATACTTTGGTTGACCTGAAGTCTGCTGTCACTACTTATCTTCCTTTTAAAGATGTTAGTGCCACTTTTCATTATGATAAGTATAAACTCACCACGATTTTTGCGGAATTACCTTTGGAATTGCGTTATGCAAGCAATCCGGTGCAACCTGACAAAGGGTTTAAAGCGGCAGTTGGTGTGAAGATCGGGACACTTTTAAAATCATATACTAAAGGTAAAAACCTGGTGGATGCCAGTGGCACAACAATTTATGGCGACAAATTCATTCAGAAAGAAAGTCAAAAACGCTTTATCAATTCTACGCGTTTTGCTGTGACAGGAAGAGTCGGTTTTGGAAATTTTACGCTTGATGGATCATATCAGCTTAATAGTTTTTTAAAAGAAGCTGCCGGTGCTCCTATTCACCCTTATTCAATTGGACTTACACTGAGCGGATTATAAAAATATTTTTTTGATAAATAAAAGCAGCTTTTTTAGAGCTGCTTTTTTGTTTTCTTGAATGTATTTTTGCAATGTAAAAGCTGAACAATGGAGCCGGAGATGCGCGAATTTTTTCTTAGGATCGTTTATACAATGTGTATTGTAATTGTATGGATGTTGCTGAATGCGTCTATCGGCATTATGCTGCAATGGGGATTTATTTATGATAGAATAACATTGGGGAATATTATATTTTATATATGGCTTATTGCAACCCTCCTTTTTTCTATCTGGAAGATCAGGAATATTTGGAAAGAGCCATTAGACCTTAGTTAACTCATCAACTACTGTGGTCAACGATGATCATCCAATGTCCTTTTATTTTGCGGAACAATAAAGTGTAATAACCAGACACATCGCCTACGCTCCGTTGAAGTGCCCATTTCCCCACAACAAAATAATATTCATCCGATAATTTTTTCATACTCAAAATAGTGGAGGTGAAATGGCCCATGTGTGCCGTATCCGGGTAACTTTTTTTATACCCTTTCAATGTGGTTTCATAACCATATCGCGGGCCGCTGCTGCCAATAAAAAGAAGGCTGTCATTATTCCAGTAGCCTACCATAAAAGAATCAAGATTGCCTTGGTTCCATGCTGTATTTTGCTGTGATAATATTTTACGAATTTCTACTTCATCTTTATTTTGTGCAAATGAAACAGTAGCATGCAATAAAAATGCAGGTTGCAATTACGCTTCTTAAAAAGTATTTTTGTTTCATATTTTTTTTGAAAAATACAAAAAAAAGATTGAATGAAAAAAAATGATATGCCTTATAAAGCGCACCTGCAAAAGGATTTGAAGTTGGCAACTATTTTAAATGAGCCCTGTGCGCCTTTACAATTTCATCAAAATATTCCCTTAAAGCTTATGGCCGGAATCATGTCACAGCAGTTGAATACACGTGTGGCTAAAATTATTTATCACCGTTTCCTGGAATTATATAAGGGCAAAGAACCGCGCCCGGCGCAGGTTTTAGCGACACCCGATGAAACGTTGCGCGCAATTGGCCTCTCTAATGCGAAAGTGCAATATGTAAAAAATGTCGCGCGATTTTGTATAGACAATAAGATCAATGACAAAAAATTGATCGCTATGGAAAATGAAGATGTAATGGAACTACTTACGCAAATAAAAGGTGTTGGAAGATGGACGGTAGAAATGTTGCTGATGTTTTCGCTCGGGCGCGAAGATATTTTTGCGGTCGATGATCTGGGCTTACAGCAAAGTATTATTCAATTGTATAATTTGAAAATTACAGATAAAAAAAAGTTGCGCGAAAAGATACTGAAATTATCTGCGGCCTGGAGTCCATACCGCACTTATGCCTGCCTGCATCTCTGGCAATGGAAAGATGCATAAATTTTTATGCATTCAATTTTTTCCACAACAAATCTTTCAATATTTGCAGACCTTCGCCTGTTATGGAAGAAATAAAAACATGCGGAATATTTTCGGGTAAATCTTTTGACAGTTCTGTTTTCAATTCTTCATCCAGCATATCTGATTTTGATATTGCGATCACAAATTCTTTTTGCAGCATTTCAGGATTATATGCTTCCAGTTCATTTTTTAAAATTTCAAATTCTTTTCCTGCATCAGTACTATCTGCAGGTATCATAAAAAGCAACACTGCATTTCTTTCAATATGCCGGAGAAAGCGATGGCCAAGTCCTTTTCCCTCTGCTGCTCCTTCTATTATTCCAGGGAGATCTGCAATGCAAAATGATTTATCATCGCGATACGCAACGATGCCTAACTGTGGTGTAAGTGTCGTAAAGGCATAATTCGCGATGACCGGTTTTGCTGCAGTTACCACGGATAATAAAGTAGATTTTCCGGCATTTGGAAAACCTACTAAACCTACGTCAGCAAGCACTTTCAGCTCCATGAGCTTCCAGCCTTCCACACCGGGCATACCAGGTTGCGCATATTCAGGCGCCTGGTTTGTTGGCGTAGCAAAATGTGCATTTCCCAATCCACCCATACCGCCGGGCATTAAAATAATTTCCTGCCCGTCTTCTAAAATTTCTGCTTCTATGATACCTGTAATTTCATCTTTAGCTATTGTACCAAGCGGTACATCAATATAAATATCTTTCCCTGTTCGGCCTGACGAATTATTTTTTTGACCACCTTCTCCATTTTCTGCTAAAATATTTTTATAATAACGCAAATGCAATAAGGTCCATAATTGCTTATTTCCCCTTAAAATAATATGTCCGCCACGGCCGCCATCACCGCCATCCGGGCCTCCCATCGCAGTGAGTTTATTACGCATGAAATGCCTGCTGCCCGCGCCTCCATGTCCGCTTTTGCAAAACACGCGTATATAATCTATGAAATTTGTTTTCTCCATATTATCAATTTTTTAAAGAAATAAAATCATGCTGCTTCCTTAAATACATTTTTATGTTTTACATTTCATGCGATCAAAAAAATATTTTACCCATGATTCAACAAAACAATTTATACAAACATAAGATAAGGAGGATAGATGAAAATAAATTATTCAATTGTATAAAAATTTTGAGGATTTCTTTTTTTTTGTTGACTTTTATTTTATTGCAGCAAATTTCTTTTGCACAACAAAATAAATCCTGGAGAAGCGGCCGTACAACTGGTAAGCTTCCACAACTTGCTTATAGCCTGGGAAATGACCGTTTAGGCAGTTCCATGATGGGTTATTTAGATTCGGATGTGTTGCTAAAAATTACCGACTCCACGCGAAACTATTACCAGGTACAGCTTTCCGCAAATCATAGCGCATGGATTGATAAAGGAAATGTAAAACCGGATACGCGCTCCAATAAATTCAACAAACCTTTTTTATTAAATAATTTTATAGCCTCCGGTGGTAATGACGGTTATGATACATTGATCATGTTCATGGATGAAAAACTGCCATACAAGAGCAGGATGGAAATAAACCCGGCACGGATTATTATAACTTTATTTGGGGTACAAAGCAATACCAATTTCATCATGCAGCATATCAATACATTAAAGGAAATTGCCAATATTGATTTTGACCAGCCTGAAGATGATGTAGTAGAAATTGCCATTGAATTACAGCATTCACAAAACTGGGGATATACTTTAGGTTATCATGATGATACATTGATGCTGCTTGTAAAACAAGCTCCACAAAAAACTGCATTGTCTAATTTTAAAATCGCTATAGATGCAGGACATGGTGGAAGTAATCCCGGATCGCGCGGCAACAATACGGGAATACTGGAAAAAACGTACACCATAATTTTTGCGCAAAAATTGGCGCAAGCGCTCGTAGACAGCGGTGCTCAGGTAATCATGACGCGCATCAGTGATGCGACTTTTGATAATACTGACCGGTTACTTTTTTTGCAACAACAAAATCCGGATTTATTGGTTAGCCTGCATTTAAATTCTGCAGATAACCGCGCAGCATATGGCACAGGCACTTTTTATAAATACCTGGGATTTCGGGATCTGAGTAAATTTATTTTAGAAGAAGTATGTAAGACTACTCAAAGAAAAGAATATGGTAATGTGGGAAATTTTAATTTCATTTTAAATGCACCAACTGATTTTCCAAACGCATTGGTAGAGATTGGTTTTCTCAGTAATAAAGAAGAAGAGCAAAAAATAATGCGTGCAGATTTCCAGGACCAGGTAGTACAGGGAATCATCAATGGTATTCGTGAATTTATTCAGAATGGCGTTTCACAAAATCCATAATTGACTATAGTAAAGATGCTGCAGCTTCGTCTGCAAACCAATGCAGTTCACCATTTGAAGGATTAATGATCTGTGCAGGATATATTTCCGGCTGGTATTTCCCTTTTAAAATTTCCTGCATCGCCTGCGCTTTATCTTTTCCCGAAACCATGAAATAAATTTGCGCAGATAAATTGATCAGCAGTGGCGTAAGTGTTATCCGATATTCTTTTTGCTCTTCTACAAAAGTAGAAAGACACCATTTTTCAGATTCATGAATCACTGCATCCTGGCCGGGGAAAAGTGATAACGTATGTGCATTACTGCCGAGCCCAAGTAATACCAAATCAAATCCATCGCTTGAATCTTTTGTGTTGGAAAAAAAATCATGAATTGTTTTTTCATACGCTGCTGCGGATAGTTCGGGTGTTGTATTTTCTGTATGAATAATATGGATGTGCGAGGCAGGAATTTCAACATGATTTAATAAAGTTGAAAAAGCCATGCGCGCATTATTCCTTTCATCATGCAGGGAAACAAACCGTTCATCCCCAAAAAAAATATGTATTTTTTTCCAGTCGATCTTTTCTTTGTATGCATCTGACGCAAGCAACGTATATAATTCTACTGGCGTACTTCCACCGGAAAGTACCAAAGAAAAAAAATCTTTCGTTTTTAAAACTTCATTTATTATTTGCACAAGATTATCCGCGACATGATTGCTGAGCTCAAACAGATTTTTTGATAAATGAAGTTTCATTTTTGCAGTATTATTTTTCTTTTGCTTTAGGTTTTTCAGTAGTTTCCGTATTACCCTGCAATGCATTTTGAGCAGGCAAACTAAACCAGTTATTTCCATCCCTTGCGATCAAAGCTTCCGCATCTTCCGGGCCCCAACTATCAGGTGAATAATTGGGGAAATCAACAGGCAACCTGGTTTCCCAGGCTTCTAAAACCGGCATAACCACTTTCCATGCAGCTTCTACCTGGTCAGCGCGCATAAACTGAGTGGTATTGCCTTCCAGCACATCCAACAATAAAGTTTCATAGGCATCGGGCTGCACAGCATCGTAGGCATCGGAATATTTAAAAACCATATCAACGGGATTTAAAACCATATCCTGTCCCGGTCTTTTCGTTTGAAAACGCAGGCGTATATCTTCATCCGGTTGTATAGTTATTGTCAGCCTGTTTGGCCGCCATGTTTCCGTTGCTTCCGGGGGAAATGAGGAATGAGGCGCCTGCTTAAATTGTACGGTGATCAGTGTAATTTTTTCATGCAAATATTTTCCGGTCCGTATATAAAAAGGAACATTTTGCCAGCGCCAATTATCCACGTAAAATTTCATGGCAGCAAATGTTTCCACGTTTGAATGTGGATCTACATTTTTTTCTTCGCGGTAGCCTTTAACTTTCTCTCCTTTCATCCAACCGGCTTTATATTGTCCGCGAACTGCATAGGTATGCACTTCATCGCGCGTAATTTTTCGAATAGCATTGAGCACATCAACTTTTTTATTCCTTATTTCATTTGCTTCAAAATTTACCGGTGGTTCCATAGCAACCATGCACAACAATTGTAAAATATGATTTT
>JBDTAN010000116.1:0-6307 GCA_039924585.1 Chitinophagaceae bacterium
TACTTATTCGCCAAAATCTTATCAACGATCTCATCCAGCATATCTTTATTTTTATCAACATACCATAATCCCGCTTGTTTCAAATTTTCCAAATTTTCCATAGATGCCAGGTCCATTTCCGAACAGGCTTCGCGCAATGCTGGTTCCAGGCGGTAATAATTATTTTTACTCTCATCATCCAATGTTTTATACATCTGTCTCAATTGGTAATCCACGGTCTCCGCATTACCCGACATTAAAATATCCAAAATCGGTTGCAACCATGCCAATTCTCCGGCATCCTTAAAATCTTTATAATGATAAGGCTTTTTTACAGTACCTGTTCCAACGGATACAATCATCATATCTTTTGCGGATGGCTTGTCCGGTTTTAATGGATCATTTAGGAGGGATGAAAAAAGTAGTTTCCTGGCTTCTGCATACGCACACAGTGCCGGGTTATTTGCAAAAACGCCACCATCTATTAAAGAAAAACTTTGCCCTGCGACAGATTTTATACATGCCGGTTCAAAATATGTTGGTGCTGCAGAAGTTGCCCTTGCAACATCTTTTACTTTAAAATTATATAAAGGATCTTTCGCTTCCGCGCTGTTGAAAAAATAGGCATTCCTTGCAGTGATCTCATAAGAAGTAATCAGGCAGGGCTTTATAAAAGAATCCAGCGTAGCGTCCTGGAATAAATTATATATATTTTTTTCCAATTCTTCGGCGCTGTATTTTTCATCCAGCAAGCCAAAACCAGAAAAGATTTTTTTGAAAGCATTCCTTCTGAAAATATCACCACCATCTTTTAAATATAAATTCACTGCATCATCTGCTCCATACCTGGCCGTATTATTATTTCCACGCATCAGGTATGCACAGGCAAGTATGCCACCGGTACTTGTACCTGCGATGAAATCAAAATAATCCCCTATTTTGAGATTAGTATTGTCTTTAGTTTGCAGTTTATTTTCCAGGTAACTTAGAATAACACCCGGAATGACTCCGCGAATACCACCACCATCGAGTGAAAGAATCCTGATTTTTTTCATAATGAGTATATTTAATCTTTAAAATTCACAGCGTTTATTTTACATAAAAAAATAGGAAGACTTCAAAATAGTTTAATTAATGTTTAATTCCAACTTTCAATTTGTACCATTTCGTTTGCAATTTATTTTTTATTTTTGTAATGAATGAATAATGATTTCTTAAATACTGCATTGAAGCCCTTTGAAAGGGAGGACGTGGATACACTCACGGATCTTCAAACACCTTACCAGCTTATTGTCTGGAATGACGATGTCAATACTTTTGAATGGGTGATCGAAACGCTGATTAAAGTTTGTAATCACACACCTGAACAAGCTGAACAAAGTGCCATGATTGTTCATTTTAAAGGTAAATGTGCTGTGAAAAATGGAGAGTATGATTTTCTCAAACCTATGTGTGAAGCCATTACTGAGAGGGGAATTGGCGCTACCATAGAAAGTCTCGTTGAATATTAAAACTTAGCCCCTCCCCTTGAATGTCAATTACCATTTTAGATAAAAGTATTTGGTTTCCTCCCGTGGATGCAACAGATGAAGAAGGCTTGCTGGCAATGGGTGGAAGTTTAGAAACTCAAAGACTAATACTTGCTTATAAAAAAGGAATTTTCCCCTGGTATGAAGGCGATTTACCACTTTGGTGGTGCCCTGATCCGCGTTTTGTTTTATTCCCCGATAATTTGAAAGTGAGCAAAAGCATGCAAAAAATTATTGATAAGAATGAATTCACTTTTACAATGAATACTTCCTTTTCCCAGGTCATTCATGCATGCAAAAATATGCGGCGTAATGGCATGGATGGCACATGGATTAATTTGGATTTAATCCGTTCATTTATTGAACTACATGAAATGGGCTTAGCGCATAGTGCGGAGGCATGGCTTGATGGAGAATTGGTTGGTGGCTTGTATGGTATAAGAATGGGAAATGTTTTTTTTGGCGAAAGTATGTTTAGCGAAGTAAGTAACGCAAGTAAATTTGCTTTTATAAAATTCACGCGTTTCTTAATATTACAAAACGTTGAAATAATAGATTGCCAGGTTTTTACGGAACACCTGAAAAGCCTTGGTGCAGGTTATATTACCCGTAATGAATTTGTAAAAATATTGGAAAAAAGTATTTCGTGATCTTATGGATGAGTCACAACAGACCAGTCTATTTTTGTTCCTGAATTTTTTAAAGTCATTGCTACCGAACAATATTTTTCCATAGACAATTCCGCTGCTCGAATCGCTTTATCTTTATCCACCGGTCCATATACATGAAATTCCAATGAAGCCGTTTGCCAAAGGGATGGTTCAGCATCGGGATCTTTATCACCTGTAATGGTGATCTTGATATCATGCAAATCTTGTCGTTGTTTTTTTAAAATACTTACCATATCAATAGCGCTGCATCCGCCCAAACCCATCAATAATAATTGCATCGGGCTTGTGCCAAAAGCATGCACGCCATTTTGCATTTGTACTTTATGGCCATTGGGCCCTGTGGCTTCAAAATCATAATCTGCGTTGATTCTTGCTAATTCTATTTTAACCATAAATTATTTTTTAAATCATTTAAAAAAATTCCGGATGAATATAGTAATTATACAGATTCACTCATTTTTTCAAAAGGATAAATATGATTCGGATATTTCAAAGCATGCGATTTAATTAATGACAGGATTACAGAATTGTGCGGATATTGAGTTAGTTGATTCTTAAGTATTTGCCTGTCATCCAAATCTGCATTTTCCTTTATTAAACCCATACCATAAAACTGCCCCTTTTCTATTAGTATACAAAAATTACCTTTCCCTGATGCAGGCTTTTCTAAAAGGAGAAATTCCGCTTGTACATTTTGCAAATCCAAAATAGCACTACGCACTTTTTCATTATAAGATTCAAATGGCTCGAGGGTTGAATGATCAAAAGATGTTTTATCAAGGAAACACAATTGAGCAGATAAATCATAAGTATGCACCAATTTCCATAATGCACGATGCGCTTCAGCATATAAAGAATACATAGAAACAGGTGCCAACGATTTATTCACTTTATTGATGGCTAATCGCAGATAGCCTTTCATATCTTCAAAAGCATAGATTCCGTATAATTGTTCTGTATTTTTTTGACTGATATTATATTCCGGCCAGCGTTTTTTAATTTCAATACTTTCCAGGATGCAGGCGGCCAATTCGGTAGCACATTTTGTAAAGGAAATAGAGTAAATTTTTCGAATAAAATCCTGTCGTTTCTGACTTATATTAAACCCGGTGAAATGGCTAACTACCCTGGATTTCAGCGATTTTGCCTTGCCCGTGTAAATGATTTTTTCTTTCTCATTATGAAAATGATAAACACCGGGGGAAGCGGGTATTTTTTGCAAAGATGTGGAAGGCAAATTAGGCGGCAATATTTGCGCGCGATTTTCTTTTTTAAAATATTGCTGAATGATTTTTTCGCCGCATTTTTTTAAAATCATATCAAATAAAATACAAGTGGCATCCGCATCCCCGCCGGCACGATGCCGGTTCTCAACTGGAATTTCCAGGTTGTGGCACAATGATCCAAGGCCATACTTTTGCATACCCGGAAAAGCTTCGCGCGCTAATTTAAGCGTGCATAATTTTTTTGTATTCCAATCAAATCCTGATTCACGCAAATGGTATTTGATAAATGAATAATCAAAGTTTACATTGTGTGCTACAAAGATCCTGTTGTGCAGCATTCGATGCACGACAAGTGCAATATCAGAAAATAAAGGAGCGCTTGCAACCATGGCATTCGTAATGCCGGTAAGGTGACTTACAAATTTTGGAATCGGGTATCGTGGTTGTACCAGCGATGAATATCTTTCTTCCACTTCATTACCATTGAATAAAATAATGGCAATTTCGGTTATCCCATTTTCAGAAGCAAAACTCCCCGTGGTTTCTATGTCAACGATGGCATACATGCAGGCAAAAATAACGGATATTCACAGGAATTATTTCTATGAAATCCTGCAATCTTTTGTAACAAGGTATTTATTTACCATTGAATGGCTTGAAAGTAGCTAATAGCCTAAAAGTATTTTTTGTTGGTGTAAAAATCTTTTCGAAATAAAATGGGATGACTTTAGTTAATAAATAGCCTAATTTTTCTATAAAAGAATAATCTTTGCAAAGTGCATTGAAACTTTAAAAAGTTTAGTTTCGCTGCATTATTTTAAGATGTATGCTATGAATGTACTTGAATATTTTAAAAATATAACCACGTTTGTTTTTGATATTGATGGCGTATTAACGGATGGTAAATTGTACCTGATGCCCGGCGGCTCGATGGCGCGTGTGATGAATATCAAAGATGGTTATGCTTTGCAATTGGCAATTAAAATGCAATATAATATCCTGATTATTTCCGGAGGCTATTCGCCCGAATCAGAACAGCGTTTAAAAAAGCTGGGTATTAAAGAAATTTATATGCAGGTTGAAAATAAAGAAGCTTTGCTGGATACATTTATGAAGAAAAATAACCTCCTGCAAAAAGAAATTTTATGTATGGGTGATGATATACCTGACTACACAATTTTAAAAATGGCCGGACTTGCATGCTGCCCTGCAGATGCGGTGAAAGAAATAAAAAGTATTGCTCACTATATTTCAAAAGTAAATGGTGGCGAGGGTTGCGTTAGAGATGTGATTGAAAAAGTTTTACAATTAAATAATGCGTGGCCGTTGGACACAAATATTAAAGCCCGGTAATAATTTATAAAATCCATTTAAAGGAATAAAATTTCCACACACTTGAAACAAATTATCGCTTTTTTCCGCTTGATTAGATGGCCAAATCTTTTATTCATCATCATTACGCAATCCCTGTTTATGTATTGCGTAATTTTTCCATTATATCACCAGGCAGATTTGCATCCATTTTTGACCGGGAAAAATTTTATACTATTATGTCTTTCATCAGTTTTAATTGCCGCTGCCGGTTATATTATCAATGATTATTTCGACCTGAATATTGACCTTATTAATAAACCACATAAGATTATTGTAGACCGGTTGATCTCCCGCAGGTGGACAATCATCTTACATTTCTTTTTAAGTATTGCCGGCATTTTTATTGGCTTTTATCTTGATTTTACTACGCGCATCTGGTTTGTAGGTATTACCAACCTGGCTTGTGCGATAATGCTCTTCTTATATTCCGTTTCTTTAAAAAGAAAATTTCTTGCGGGTAATCTGCTGATTTCATTATTAACTGCCTGGGTTATCCTTATAATTCCATGGTGTGAAAACAAACATTTATTTGGCAGCAATAATCTTTTGCAAACTGATAAAATTCTTCGTATTTCTTTTCTCTATGCAGGTTTTGCATTTATCATTTCTTTGATTCGTGAAGTGATAAAAGATATGGAAGATGCCGATGGCGACAGGAAACAAGGCTGCACTACCCTTCCAATTGTTTGGGGAATTTCTGCTGCCCGAATATTCACAGCTTCCTGTTGTATTTTACTCATCATTGTCTTACTTGTAGTTCAGATTTATTTAATACAATTGCGCTGGTGGTTTGCTATCGCTTATTTTATTTTATTGGTAATTATTCCGCTTGCACGCTGCATACAATTATTATTTAAAGCAAATAAACCAATAGAATTTCATAGGCTTAGTACATATATAAAACTTATAATGCTTACCGGAATCGTATCATTACTTTTTTTCAAATTTTATAATTAAAATTTTAATCGTTTTTGTACCAGAAAATAATTTTAGCGTCTCAGTCTCCACGTCGAAAACAATTGCTGGAACTTGCACAAGTTCCCTTTGACATAATCTTGCCGGGTATTGAAGAAATTTTTCCGCAAGATTTATCTCCTGAAAAAGTGCCCCTTTATCTCGCTATGGAAAAAGCCAATGCGGTGAAAAAACAAATTGCTTCCACACAAAATTATATTCCTGCAATGCCTGTTGTTGCGGCCGATACTATTGTTTTGTATGAAAATAAAATTCTTGGAAAACCTGCTGATGAAGATGAGGCAATTTATATTTTACAGCAACTTTCAGGAAATGAGCATCGCGTCATTACCGGTGTTGCTATTTTAAAAGAAAATGAAAACATTGGCTTTTCAGCTGTTACTAAAGTTTTTTTTCATCCATTGTCAAATGATCAGCTGCGCTGGTATGTGCAAAATTACAAGCCATACGATAAAGCCGGCGCTTATGCAATCCAGGAATGGATTGGTTTGATTGGAATCCGCTCCATAGAAGGCGATTATTATAATGTGATGGGTTTGCCAGTCAGTTTAAT
>JBDTAN010000117.1:0-4023 GCA_039924585.1 Chitinophagaceae bacterium
CACACCTGTTTTTATGAGTATTTTAAAGCGATTTGAAAAAACTGTAGAGGTCAATTAATATTTTATCGCATGCTTATTTTTTATCAATGGTTATTCGCGCATTTGCTGGGTGACTTTGTTTTTCAAACCAAAAAAATGGTTTTGCATAAACGCCGCCTGAAAGAAAAGTCATCGGTTTTATATGCCCATTGTTTATTACATGCAGGGCTTATTTATATTTTTTCACCTGATAAAACTATTTGGCTGATTCCGGTGATTGTTTTCATCACACACTTTTTTATAGATCTTTGGAAACTGAATCAAAAAAATACTGCACTTAATTTTATTATAGACCAGGTGCTGCATATCATCATACTGATAATTCTTTGGATGATATTTTACCAGCCTTCCGGTTGGCTTATAAATGTGGTGCCTTCCATCGTTTCAAAAAAAATTATCTGGATCATTGGTGCGGGGTATTTAATAATTATTTACCCGCTTTCTTTTTTATTGGGTTACGCTACGGCTAAATGGCGCGAACAGGTAGACGCGGATTTAACCCGTTCAGCAGTTAGCCTGAGTGAAGCGGGGAGATGGATTGGTATTTTTGAAAGAATCCTTGTATTTACATTTGTCATTACAGGACATTATGAAGGCATTGGTTTTTTGATCGCTGCAAAATCAATTTTACGTTTCAGTGACCCGAAAGGAAATATGGTAAGAAAAGAATCGGAATATATTCTTATCGGTACGCTGATGAGTTTTGCATCTTCCATTATAGTTGGAGTGATCGCGCAGGTTTTAATTAATAAATAGAAATTATGTCAACAAAACTGAGTGTAAACCTCAATAAATTTGCGACGCTGAGAAATAGCCGTGGCGGAAATAATCCGGATGTAATACGTGCTGCCATTGATGCGCAGACTTTTGGTGCAGATGGTATTACATTGCATCCGAGACCGGATGAGCGGCATATCCGCTATGATGACGTGCGCGCTATCAAACAGGTTATTTATACAGAATTGAATATTGAAGGTAATTGCAGGGAGCAAAAATTTATAGATCTTGTATTGGAAATTAAACCACAACAGGTAACATTAGTGCCCGATGATTTAAATCAACTTACCAGTAATAAGGGCTGGGATACAATTCAAAATAAAAGTTTCTTGCGTGAAATGGTTGCTGGTTTTCATGCTGCCGGTATTCGAACAAGTATTTTTGTGGATCCTGAAATAACAATGATTGAAGCTGCTGCTGAAACCGGCGCCGATCGCGTAGAACTTTATACAGAATCTTATGCAGCGAATTTTATAAACGGTCCCGATGAAGCCATCGCACCTTATATTGAAGTTGCTGAAATGGCTATGGCCTGTGGACTTGATCTAAATGCGGGCCATGACCTGGATCTTTTTAATTTGGCCTTCTTTTCTGAAAATATCCCACAATTGAAAGAAGTTTCTATCGGGCATGCACTTATTTGCGATGCCTTGTATTATGGCTTTCAAAATACTATTCAATTATATAAAAGACAATTGCAATAAATTTTTAAAATAAAGTTTGAATACCATGGGTAATGCGAAACTCATGTTGCAACAACCATTTTTTTCTCCATAAACCCCCGGAATAACCCACTAAACTTTTATCACTTCCAATCACGCGGTGACAGGGTACTATGATGGCGATTTTATTTTTCCCATTAGTAGATGCTGCTGCACGGATCACTTTGGCATCCCCAAGCCGTTTTGCCAAATCCATATAACTGATCGTTTTTCCAAAAGGAATATTCACCAACTCACCCCACACTTTTTGCTGAAATGCTGTGCCTTCCTGCATTACAGGCAGATCAAAAGCGGTTCGCTTGCAATTGAAAAATTCAATCAGTTCTTCCGTGCATTGGTGTATAATATCACTCACGCCAGGTTCTCCATGCATCACCTGGTCCTGGTTATCTACAAAACTAAGTTCTGTAATGCAATGATCTGTGCCACCAATTTTTAACAGGCCGACGGGGCTTTCATAATAGGTGTAATAAATTTTTTCCATATTAATTTACAAACGTGCCATTTTGCACTTCACGGCAAACTGATAATAATACAATTTCACCTGATGCAGTGGGTGCGCCCAGTACAAGGCATTCACTAAAAAAATTTCCAATTTGTTTTACTGGCAGGTTTGTGACAGCAATTATCTTTTTATTTAATAATTCAGCCTTTTCGTATCGTTGCGTAATTCTTGCAGATGATTTCTTTATACCATATTTCCCAAAATCAATATACAACTGGTATGCAGGTACTCGCGCCGAAGGAAAAGATTTTACATCTATAATTGTGCCTGCCTGGATCATTAGTTTATTAAAATCTTCAACACCGTTCATAAAAGTTTATATCTTAAATTTGTACTCTATAAAAAATGTAATTTACAAACATAAAATAAAAAAAATGAAAAGACATGCAACAGCCGTTTGGAGCGGTAGCGGAAAGACAGGAACCGGATCACTAACAACAGAATCAAAAATTCTCGACCATACACCATATTCTTTCCATTCAAGATTTGAAGATGGAAAAGATACGAACCCCGAGGAATTGATTGCAGCAGCACATGCAGGTTGCTTTACTATGAAATTAAGTTTTGTTTTAGGTGAAGCTGGCTTCACGCCCGATTCACTCGAAACGACTTCCTACATTACGATGGAGGATGGCGTTATTGCTGCAAGTCATTTAAAAGTGAAAGGAAAAGTGACCGGTATTACGGAAGAGAAATTCCAGGAATGCGTAAAAAATGCAGAACAAAATTGCCCTGTAAGTAAAGCATTGAATATGGCAATTAGCTCCGAAGCCATTTTAGAAAGATAAGAATTTTAAAAAAAAATGAATCCTGCAGACATAATTTGACTGCAGGATTTTTTACTTAGGCTTAGTCTACCGATATTCGCAATATGAAAGTGTATACTATATGAATTTATCCTTTGATGATACCAAAACGGCATTTGCTTCTAAGTCTGATAAAGACCTCAAAAATGCACGGTTCCTTTTTAAAACAATGCATTATTCCTGGTTTGTAGCAATCGCTACAAGAATAACTCCTGTTATAATGAAAATGGGTTTACCCATTCATGGAATTATTCGAAGGACTATTTTCAAACAATTTGTGGGTGGTGAAACACTTGATGAAACTTCAACTGCTGCTAAAAAACTGGAGGATTATAAAGTGCAGGTCATTTTGGATTATGGAGTGGAAGGTAAAGAAGGGGAAGAAAATTTTGAAAAAGCTGCTGAAGAATTTATACGTGTTATAGAACATGCAGCCACGCAAAAAAATATTCCTTTCATGAGTATTAAAGTTACAGGTCTTGCAAGATTTGGTTTATTGGAAACACTGAATGAAGCACCACGACTGCGTAGTGGCGTGCATGACCATGAAATAGAAGACGCCGAATGGCAACGGGTAAAAAACCGTATGCACCGGATTTGTGAAATCGCAGCCGCCAAAAATATTGGTGTTTTAATAGACGCAGAAGAAACCTGGATCCAGGATCCGGTTGACAGACTTACCATGGAAATGATGCATATTTTTAATAAAGAAAAAGCGGTCATTTATAATACTATCCAATTATACAGGCACGACAGGTTGCAATTCTTAAAGATGAGTTTTGATATTGCAAATCAGCAGGGATTTATTTTGGGAGAAAAATTAGTGCGCGGCGCTTATATGGAAAAAGAACGTGCACGTGCTGCACAAAAAGGGTATCCTTCACCCATTCAATCTACCAAAGAAGCAACGGATAAAGATTATAATGCGGCTGTTGATTTTTGCCTGGATCATATAGATAAAATATCGGTGATCGTTGCATCGCATAATGAAGAAAGCAATATGCTGGCAGCCAATAAAATGGCAGCAATGAATTTGCCATTGAATCATCCGCATATTCACTTTTCACAGTTGTATGGCATGAGTGACAACATCACTTTCAACCTGGCGAAAGAAGGTTTTTCCGTGAGTAAATATTTGCCATTCGGTCCTATTAATGATGTAATTCCGTATCTC
>JBDTAN010000118.1:0-12563 GCA_039924585.1 Chitinophagaceae bacterium
CTTATACACGTTAACTGGTGCAACGGCTCACCCAACAAACCCTGTTCTTACAGGACCAGTTGGGCCTTATACAGACGTTCCATTATTAACTGTTGGAGGTAATTCAGTAATTCTTGGTATCGCACACCCTTGGGCTAATGGCTCAGGTTCATCATTACCAGGTGGTTATGAGCCAACTTATACAATTAATGCGGATAATTCTGTAAGTGTTTCAAATGCATTAGTTGGCGAACAGGAAGATCCAACTTATGACAACCATTATGATCCGGCTACTAAGACAATTTATGCTCAGTGGTTTTATGTAGGAACAGGTGGTAACAGGGTATTTACAGATACACTTGTATACACTGGACCAAGATAATTTTTAAAAAATATAAATCAAAAGAGGTTGCATTTTGCAGCCTCTTTTTTTTAGATATCATTCATGAATAATTCTAACGAATTTTGTTCAAGCTTTTAAAAAGTAAGTAGTATTTTATTTTAATATATAATTTCCAATTATTTCACCGAAATATTGACTTATAAATGTATTTAAAATATTCATTTTTGTCATCAATCGACATTCAGAGATAATTGAAAACTGTACCTTTGCAACCTTAAATAAAAATAAGTTATGTCAGAAAATATTCCCGTTCCAAATCCTCAATTAAATATAGAAATAGGAGAAGAAGTTGCCGAAGGTACATATGCGAACCTAGCAATCATTACGCATAGTCATTCCGAATTTGTTATTGATTTTATCAATGTAATGCCAGGTACACCCAAGAGTAAAGTAAAATCAAGGATTATTTTTACGCCAATGCATGCGAAACGTTTTATGCGTGCCATGCAGGAAAACATAGATCGTTACGAAAAAGCAAATGGCCATATCAAAGACTTAGAACAAGTGGAAATCCCTATGAACTTTGGCGGACCTACAGCGCAGGCTTGATATAAATGGAAATAAATATTAGAAGTTTCGATTAATATAAAGACAGGGATTTAAGTCTTTACTCCTCAAATTCATCTACTTCCGGGAAAATCCTTTTCAATGATAATTTGGAAGATTGGGCAATAATTAATGGAAATTTTTCAACAGTTACAAAGCCTGGATCCAGCCCAAAACCTCTTTCTTCACTCAGGCTGATCTCTTTGAGCCAGAGATGTAGTTTCATTACAATCTTCTCGAAGAAAGGAAGTTCATTGTCATTACTTAAATATTTTTCCATAACAATAAATTGGAAATCACCGACCACATTATTTCTCTCGAGGCTTTCATACCGGCTGGTTATATTTACTTCATTGTTTTTCACCAAATCCTCCACCACGCGGCGGAACATTGAATTAATTCTTTGCTCCACCCTGAACCCCAGCCGGAATTCTACACGAATAATATCATTAGGTATAATATGGTCAACTACATATTCGCAGGTATAAGGGTCATCCAGGGTGTCTACATGCACAAACCAGTAAATATTTGCACGCTTCGGCTTTTTATTTAAAATCGAATAGAGAATTTTATGTTCTATTTCATTTGGGTTATTGGCACTGGTCATATAGACTAAATGCGTGGCATAATTTGGTACAGTCCGGTCATTACTCAATTCCTGTATCATAGGAATATAATCTTCAAGCCGCACAAATTCTACGTACCTGTTTTTAATTTTCCGGCTGCGAAACCAAATGTACATAATAGAGAAAAGGGCTCCACCAATAATCAGGGTAACATACCCGCCATGTGGGAATTTTTCCAGGTTGGCTATTAAAAAAGAAATTTCTATAGACAAGTAAACCACCAAATAAAGGTATATCCAGAAAGATTTAGTTCTCCTGCTTACCAAAAAATTTGCAAAAAGTATCGACGTACTAATCATACACATTGTAATTGCTAATCCGTAAGCCGCGCCCATATTGGATGATTTCTGAAAATATAAAACAATGCCGGAGCAACCAATAAATAGCAAGAGATTGATGCCTGGAATGTATAATTGCCCTTTTTGTTCAGAAGGATAATTAATCTTCATTTTTGGCCAGAGATTCAAACGAAGCGCTTCTGAGATCAATGTAAATGAACCGGACAATAAAGCCTGGCTGGCAATGATGGCGGCGGCAGTAGCAATAATAATTCCCGGGATTTGAAACCAACCCGGCATAATGGCATAAAATGCGTTATTGATCTTATCCATTGTCACGGCATCCATTAATTTTCCGTCATAATTACTCAAAAGCCAGGCACCCTGTCCAAGGTAATTTAAAATAAGGCATGTTTTTACATAAATCCAGGTAACCCTTATATTATCTTTCCCGCAATGACCCAGGTCGGAGTATAATGCTTCAGCTCCGGTTGTACAGAGAAATACAGCTCCTAATATCCAAAATCCTTTGGGATATTGAGTGAGCAATTCATATGCATAATACGGGTTAAGTGCCTTGAAAATAAATACATCATCCAGCAAATGGCTGGCTCCAAGTGTAGCCATCATGGCAAACCAAATAAACATGATGGGGCCAAACATTCTTCCTATAGCATGAGAACCAAATTGTTGGACAAAAAATAGTAAAGCAAATATTCCTAAAACAATGTAAATGATTGTTTTTTGTGAAATGTCGTTAAATGAATCCAGGTTTCTTAAGCCTTCAATAGCGGAAGTTACAGTGATTGGTGGGGTAATAATACCATCAGCCAATAATGCCGCTCCGCCAATCATTGCAGGAAAAACGAGCCATTTTTTTTGTCGCCGAACTAACGCATATAGACTGAAAATGCCGCCTTCCCCATTATTATCAGCTTTTAAAGTAAGTATTACATATTTGATGGTTGTTTGAAGCGTGAGCGTCCAGATGATACAAGATAATGAACCTAAGATCAGCGCTTCATTAATAACTCTTCCGGTAATGATTTCATTTAATACATAGAGTGGTGAAGTACCAATATCGCCGTATATGATTCCAAGTGCTACAACCAGGCCAGCTGCCGATACCCTGCTAAATTGCTTATTCAAATTGAAGAATATATGTTATTAAAAAACAAAAGTAATGGGAAAAAGAATGCTGCAAATAAATTCTATTCATTAAAGAGAAATAAATATTTCACTTTTTATAATAGAATTTATAAATGGCATTTGTAATAGTTGTTGTATTTTTATAAATCCTTATTTCAAATCCTGATTTGATTATATATCAGTCATTTTTATTAAAATTTTACATAATGCATCTTAAAAAAATAGGCCTTTTAATATTCCTCGTTTTTCTTATAAATTTTGCAAATGCACAACGCATTTTTTATTCTTCCGTGGGAAAAGATGATTTTCGAAATACCGGGTTTGAGATTATTGGAAAGATCAATGCTCATTATTTAACCTATACGACAGATCATGGAGTTTATTATTTGCAGTCTTTTGATAGTGAGATGAAAACTGATCAGCGGATGAAATTGAATTTTTTACCGGACAGGATCATTAGTACAGACGTGATTGCATACCCGCATCATTTTTATTTTATGTACCAATACCAGCGTAAAAATATTGTGTACTATATGGCTGCCATGTTTGATGAAAATGCAAAAATGATCGGCGAACCAGTTCAATTGGATACCACTTCAATCAGCACTTTCACCAACAATAAAATTTATTCTGTTGTTCAAAGTCAAGACAAGGAAAAGATCCTTTTATTTAAAATCAATAAAAAGAAAGATGTCAGCCAGGTCACTTTTTTGCTTTTTGATAAAATGCTGCATCCCATACAAAAGAAAATGCAATACATTGATATGGCAGAACGCGATGCATTTCTAACAGAGTTTAACCTGGACAATGAAGGGAATATTGTTTTTCTAAAAGCCATGGGGACTGCACAGGGAGGAAATATCACTAACCTTGTTTTGTTTCAAAAAAAGATAGAATCAGATACCTTGATATCTTATTCTATAGATGTGTCAAAAATTTACCTGGATGATGCACGCTTAAAAGTGGATAATATAAATCATCAATACCTGGTTACTTCCTTTTATTCGAAAACAAGGCGTGGCAATATTGAAGGGCTTTATTGTTTTATGTGGAATCGGGATCAGCAAAAAGAAACAAGATCTGTACAAGCTGAATTTTCAGATGAATTCAAGCAAAACGCAAAATTAGAAGGAAACGTGAAAACTGCTTTTAATGACTTTTTCCTCCAGAATATTGTCATGCGGCAGGATGGAGGCTTTATCATAACATCAGAATCTGAATATACTTCTTCTCGCGGAATCAGCAGCAATCGATGGGATTATTCGTATGGCTCTCCATATTGGTCACCCTATACCAATTATTACTGGTCTTCTCCCTATTATGGTTATTATTATCCATGGGATAGGTGGGGAAATTCTACAAATCCCATCAACAGGTATTTTGCAGACAATATCGCGTTGATCTCATTTGACTCTATGTTGAATATTGAATGGATGAATGTGATACATAAATCTCAGTTTGATGACAATTCCGATAATTTTATAAGCTTTGGAACTTTTGTGGAAAACAATTCTTTTCATTTTCTATACAACGAATTATTGCGTCGCGATTGGCTCTTAAGTGATCAAAGTATTAGCATCAATGGACAAGTAAAAAAGGAACCAATTTTTCACAACCTGGGAGAAGGATATGATTTTTTAGCCCGTTATGCAAAACAGGTAAGTGCCAATGAATTAATTATTCCCTGCCAATTCAAGAGTTATCTATGTTTTGCCAGGATAGAATTTTAAACATCCAGCTTAAAAACACCGTGTTCTTTTAAAAAATTTTTATTAAAATCGGGGTTGAACCTGGCTGGTTTATTTGTCAAAATTATTTTACACAAATATTCAGTTTTCAAATTTTATCTTTGCAGCTAATTTAACAGCATGAAATTTGGCGTAGTTGTTTTCCCGGGGTCAAATTGTGACCGTGATATTTATATGGCCATACGGGATGATCTTGGTAAAGAAGTGGAATATCTATGGCATAAAGATAAGGATATAAGTCATTTTTCCACCGATGATTGTATCATTTTACCCGGTGGATTTTCCTATGGAGATTACCTTAGATGTGGTGCTATTGCACGCTTTAGTCCAATGATGCAAAGTGTGATTGCTTTTGCCCATAAAGGTGGCAGGGTTTTGGGCATATGCAACGGATTTCAGATATTATGTGAAAGTGGATTATTACCAGGAGCTTTATTGATGAATGCCCATCGTCAATTTATTTGTAAAAATGTGCATTTAAAAGACCCTGATAATAAAATTTATACAATACCCGTTGCACATGGTGACGGGCGATATTTTGCGCCCGATAATATATTAGATGAATTGGAAAAAAATGGACAGGTTATGCTACGTTATTGTAATGAAAATGGTGAAATAACAGATGATGCAAACCCAAATGGAGCCTGGAGGAATATTGCCGGAATAAAAAATAAAACCGGGAATGTAATTGGTCTGATGCCACATCCGGAACGCGCTTCCAATCCTTTTTGTGGGAATTCGGATGGCATCAAATTATTTGAATATTTTGGAATGAATTAAAATATAAAATATGAAAAAATTAATCACGTTAAGTACAATTTTATTTTTTACGCTGGCCACTTTTGCACAAATTAAGGATCCTGTGGTTTGGACTTATAGCGCAGAAAAGAAGGCTGATAAAACCTACGATATCAAAATCGTTGCAAAATTTGCTAATCCATGGCATTTATATTCGCAAAGTACACCCGCGGGTGGGCCTGTACCTACATCAATTACTTTTAAAACAAACCCATTGGTTTCAAAAGATGGAAGTGTAAAAGAAATTGGTAATATGAAGAAATACAAGGACCCGAATTTTGGTGTTGATGTAAAATATTATAGTGAGCAAGTAACATTTATTCAAACGGTCAAACTCAAATCCAATGTAAAGACAAATATTTCCGGCACAGTTGAGTTTATGGTTTGTGATGATCATCAATGCCTTCCACCGAAAAAAGTGCCTTTTGATATTAATATCCAGTAAATAAATAATTGAATGCGGAATTTTTTCCTGGTATTATTCTGTTTGTTTTTAATAAATATAGTTTCTGCACAGGATTTAAAGCCAGTGCAGTTTCATTTTTCTGCAAATTTCATTAATGATAGTACCTGTCAACTTCAAATAGGTGCTAAAATAGAAAAAGGAAATGCATTATTTTCTGCCGTTAAACAAGCAACAGATGATGCTTTTATTTCACAATTATTATTGGATTCATCACTTATGCATGCTTTTAATGCGAAAGTAAATCCCATAGAAAAAGGCAGCCTGGAAGTTATAAAGGATACGGCAACAGGTATGGATCTCAGGTTGTATAAAGACACCGTAACTTTTTTATATAATCTGCATCTTTCAAAAAATGACAGTTCTTATATCAAGGGCAGTTTTTCCTGGCTGGCAAAAAATGATTCCTCATTTCCCAGCGGCCAGGAAAACTTTTCAATAAAACCATTAAGCAATACTGAAATTGCACAGGCTGCAACAACAAAGGATGATGAATCTTCAAAATCATTGGGAGCTGTTTTTCTAATTTGCCTTGCGGCGGGTTTACTGGCAGTGCTTACACCCTGCGTTTTTCCATTGGTTCCGGTTACTGTTAGTTTTTTCCTTAAGAAAAGTAAAACGCGGTCAGAAGGTTTGCGAAATGCGATCACTTATTCTATATCGATCATACTTATTTATACAATTCCGGCAATCATTCTTACACTAATATTTGGTGATAAAATTTTATATACCATTTCTACCAGCCCGGTTTCCAACCTTATTTTCTTCCTTATTTTTATGGTCTTTGCCATATCTTTTTTTGGAGCCTTTGAATTGCAATTACCAAATAGTTGGGCAAATAAAGCAGATTCAAAATCGGGTAAAGGCGGATTTACAGGCATATTTTTTATGGCCTTAACATTAGTAATCGTTTCTTTTTCCTGCACTGGTCCAATTGTTGGCACTTTGTTGGGACAAACAAGTTCACAGGGAATTGCTATGGCGCCAATTATTGGCATGTTTGCTTTCGGACTTGGGCTTGCTTTGCCATTTTCTTTATTTGCCTTTTTCCCCAGCATGATTCATACATTACCAAAAAGTGGAGGCTGGCTGAATAGTGTAAAAGTTTGCTTTGGATTTATTGAACTCGCCCTTGGCTTAAAATTCCTTTCTAATGTGGACCTTATCTATCACTGGCGTTTATTAGACAGGGAAATATTCCTGGTACTTTGGATTGTTATTGCCCTTTTTATGGGCTTGTATTTATTGGGTAAAATAAAATTTTCGCATGATTCTCCACTGCCATTTATAAGCGTGCCGCGTTTATTTTTTGCCATTGCTACATTCAGTTTTGGCTTATACTTATTACCCGGTCTTTGGGGTGCACCATTGAAAGCCTTAAGCGGATTATTGCCTCCAATAACTACGCAGGATTTTAACCTGGACGCCTTGCAATATAAATTTGTAAATAATTCGACCAGCTCAAATAACGCACAGGGAAATTCAATTCCGCCGAAAAGGCTTACAGATAAGCTGAGCGTACCATTTGGGCTTACAGCATATTTTGATTTAAATGAAGGCATGGCTGCAGCAAAAGCTTTAAACAAACCTGTGATGCTGGATTTTACAGGCCATTCCTGTGCAAATTGCCGGAAAATGGAACAACAGGTTTGGCAGGATCCCGAAGTATTGAAAAGAATAAGAAACAATTTTGTACTCATTAGTCTTTACGTAGATGAATCCCAGGAATTGCCTGACAATGAAAAGTACACGAATGCACGGAATGAAAACATAATAACGGAAGGTGATAAAAACCTTGATTATGAGATCACAAAATTTGGCTTTAATGCGCAACCGTTGTATATGTTCCTGGATTTGAAAGGTAATCCTTTATCGGCTATTAAATATGGATATGATCCGGATATAGCCAAATTTATTCAACACCTCGATGCAGTTAAAGCAGCATTTGAAAAAGAGCAATAAAAAAATCCCGTTTTCACGGGATTTTTTTATTTGGCTGTCATCCTGCAGTCAGTAAGTTAAGGCAAGCAATCGGGATATATTTCAACAAAACAGGCTGTGCTGCAGAATGACAATTTTTTATAAACTAATTTGTTTTTCAGTCATCATTTTTCTCAGGTTGATCAAACCATACCGCATCCTTCCCAAAGCCGTATTGATACTGCAATTGGTCATCTCTGCGATTTCTTTAAAGCTTAAATCTCCAAAATGCCTGAGTACGATCACTTCTCTTTGTTCATCCGGCAAAGAAGCGAGCATGCGATGCATTCTTTCATGCGTTTGATTACGAATTATTTTTTGTTCGGCATTTTCATTTACCACAACAATCACGTCAAAAATGTCCTGGTTTTCATTATTGACAATGGTGGGTGTACGCTTAATTTTCCTGAAATGATCTACACATAAATTATGTGCGATACGCAATGCCCAGGGAAGAAATTTTCCTTCTTCATTATAGCGTTTACTTCTTAATGTATCAATAATGCGCACAAAGGTTTCCTGGAACAAATCCTCGGCAAGATATTTGTCTTTTACTATAAAGAAAATGGAGCTGAAAATCCTTTCCTTATAACGTAGGATTAATGCTTCTAGCGCTGAACTGTTTCCACCCTGGAAATTCAGGATAAGTTCTGTGTCGGTAACTTGATTAAACTTTCTCATAGATGCTTTTTGAGGGTAAAGCACAAGCCGTTTTTATAATATTTTTTAGAAAAGGCTTTGAGTAAAGTTTATTTATAGGCGTAATATTGTGAATAGATAGTGAAAATACGATTTAAAAACAATAAAATGTCATGCAAGTTGTAAAAATTTTGTGAATAAAACAAATATTTTTGCAATAAATAATTGAAGGAATAATCTGAATGAATAAATTACAAGTAAAAAAAACTGGAAAAACCCTTACTTCTCAACAAAAAAATAACCAACCAAATAGCCTGGATATTATTGTAAAGGGTGCACGGGTGCACAATTTAAAGAATATTACAGTTGCTTTTCCAAGGAATAAATTAATTGTTGTTACCGGCGTTTCAGGCAGTGGAAAATCATCTCTTACAATCGATACACTTTTTGCTGAAGGTCAGCGGAGGTATGCAGAAAGCCTGAGTGCTTATGCCCGCCAATTTATGCAAAGAATGGCAAAACCTGATGTGGATTTTATAAAAGGGCTTTGCCCGGCAATTGCTATTGAACAAAAAGTCATCACCAGGACTCCCAGAAGTACGGTTGGTACAATGACTGAAATCTATGATTACATGCGTTTATTATACGCGCGCATTGGTAAAACAATTTCTCCAGTCAGTGGCCAGGAGGTGAAAAAAGATGATGTACAGGATGTATTGCATTTTATCAAAATTTCACCACCTGACTCAAAAGTATTGATTTTGGCTGCATTTCATCGACTTAAAAACAGGGAAATAAAAGAAGAATTATCGATTTTAATGCAAAAGGGATTTTCCAGGTTATATAAGTTTCAAAAAATTGGAGAAATATTTCGCATTGAAGATCTCATGGAAAAAAGTGATGCTGAATTAAAGAAATTAATTTCCACCAAAAACCAACAGGATTGGTTTGTTTTAATAGACAGAATTGTTATACGTGATTTTGATGAAGAAGATATACACCGGCTTTCAGATTCCATTTCTCTCGCATTTTATGAAGGCAATGGAGAAATGTTTTTAGAAATAAATGATACAATCAGCCATTTCAACAATAAATTTGAAAGAGACGGAATTGTTTTTGAAGAACCTGTTCCCAATTTATTTTCATTCAATAATCCTTTTGGAGCATGCCCAACATGCGAAGGTTTTAGTCAAATTCTGGGTGTTAGTGAAGATCTCGTAATTCCAAACAGAGCTTTAAGTGTGTTTGAGGGTGCTGTGGCGCCCTGGAAAGGAGAGAAACTTGGTTTATGGAAAGAGTATTTTATAAAAAATTCAAGAAGTGAAAACTTCCCGGTACATAAGCCCATCCAAAGTCTTACGCCGGAACAATATGCTCTTTTATGGAAAGGTGACGGACAAATACATGGTATCAATGATTTTTTTAAAGAAGTTGAACAAAATTTATATAAAGTTCAATATCGTGTATTATTAAGCAGGTATCGCGGCAGAACGAAATGCCCGGATTGTAATGGGTACCGCTTAAGGAAAGAAGCACTTTATGTGAAAGTTGGCGGAAAACATATTGGTGAATTGTGTAATATGCCGGCAAAAGATTTTTATGCATGGCTGAATGATTTTAGACCGAATGAAACGGATGCAATAATTGCAAAAAGAATCTTCATAGAATTATTCCAACGATTGCAAACTTTATTGGATGTAGGGTTGGGTTACCTGACATTGAACAGGCTTGCTAATTCATTGAGCGGTGGCGAAAGCCAACGGATACAATTGACAAGAAGTTTGGGAAGTAATCTCACTAATTCTTTATACATATTGGATGAACCTTCTATTGGTCTGCATTCCAGGGACACGCAAAACCTGGTGCGTGTTTTAAAAAAATTAAGGGATAAAAAAAATACGGTTGTCGTTGTAGAGCATGATGAATTGCTTATGCGGGAATCTGATCATATTATAGATATGGGCCCACTGGCTGCACATTTAGGAGGAGAAGTGATTGCAGAAGGTACTATTTCAGATATTCTGGAAAACCCGGAAAGCCTCACGGGCAAATATCTTTCAGGAGCATTGGAAGTTTATTTTAAACATCCTCCAAGAGAATTTAAACAATATATTCGGATTGAAAATGCAACACATAATAATTTAAAAGATATTTCTGTTTCATTTCCGCTGAATATGCTTTGCGTGGTAAGTGGTGTAAGTGGCAGTGGGAAAACAACTTTGGTGCGCCAGGTTTTGTACCCGGCATTGAAAAAGCTCAAAGGTGATTTTACGGAAGCTCCCGGTTATTTTAGAACATTAAGCGGGAATATTAAAGAGATTGGGCATGTAGAATTAGTAGATCAGAATCCCATAGGGAAATCTTCCCGTAGCAATCCTGTAACATATATAAAGGCATATGATGCAATCCGTGAAATATTTTCCCAACTTCCTCTGTCAAAGAAAAATGGGTTTTTGCCAAAACATTTTTCTTTCAACGTTGATGGTGGCCGTTGTGATGCTTGTAAAGGAGAAGGAGAACAATTAGTAGAAATGCAATTTCTCGCTGATGTGCACCTAACTTGTGAAGTATGTAAAGGCCGGCGTTTTAAAGAAGATGTGCTGGAAGTAAAGTATCATTTAAAAAATATTTATGATGTTTTAGAAATGAGCGTGGATGAAGCGATTCTATTTTTTAAAGATTATCCGGCTTTGGCTAAATCGCTGCAAACATTACAGGATACAGGCCTTGGCTATATTAAGCTTGGACAAAGCAGCAATACGTTAAGTGGTGGAGAAGCTCAGCGTGTAAAACTTGCGTCTTTTTTAGGAAAAGGAAAAGCCAATGAAAAGATTCTCTTCATTTTTGATGAGCCAACAACTGGATTACATTTTAATGATATATATAAACTTTTGAAATCATTTAATGCATTAATTGATCAAGGTCATTCTATAATTGTCATTGAACATAATATTGATGTGATTAAAAATGCAGATTGGGTGATTGATCTTGGCCCGGAAGCAGGTGATGAAGGCGGGGAAATAATTTTTTCTGGAAAACCTGCTGATTTGAAAAAAGTGCACAGAAGTCATACCGCGAAGTTTCTATAGCGTTTTTCTGTAGCCCCTTTGATATAACTTCAATAAAAATTGAATGAAAAAATATCGATAAGCTTGTTGAAAACAGGAACTAAAAGTTGTTCCGGCAGCCAATTTGTTTAACCAAAGGGATAAAAAACAGCGGTTAGAAAACCGCCGTTGTATCAGCATAAACCCCTAATGAAAAGATTTGTATAAGTTAGCAACGAACTGCTGTTAATGGTTGTTGGATATTTGGATATATGCTGGAGTAATATAAGCAAAAAATGTTAATTTTTCATTATTTTTATGTAATTTTTTACTTTTTTTATTGACGTCTTTGAATAATAGAAAAAACCGGCTTGGAAATGCCGGTTTAATTATAAATTAATGCCTCAAGAATTTGCTTAAAGTTTTTTACGAGCAGAAACACAAAGTCTTTTTACTATAAATTATCTTCCTCCTCCCGGGCAGTATTCCCGCAAAAAATTAGTGAAAATTGTTGCTATCAGCATAAAAACGATAACTTTTTTGATAAAATTCATGCATTATTATTTGGCGTTTAAAAGGCAACTTTTTATAAATTATTTTTATAAAAATACACAAAGAATCAATGGAGACTTGCGCTATTAATGACAGAATATTAGAAATAGTTAACTCATTTCTTTTTGCATGCCGGTAGATCTTACTGCATTTTTTTCCTCATTGAATTTTTTTGCAGCATCTATAAAATGCACAAATAAAGGAGCCGGATTTTCCACCGTACTTTTTAATTCCGGATGATATTGAACGCCGATAAAAAACGGATGCGAAGGAATTTCCATAATTTCTACCAGGCCTGTTCCAGGATTGATACCACTGGCTTTCATACCTGCTTTTTCAAACTGCGACAGGTAAG
>JBDTAN010000119.1:0-3397 GCA_039924585.1 Chitinophagaceae bacterium
CGCGATGGAAGCACCAACAATAGAAGGCATGACAGTATTTGAAAAAAGATATGGCCTTGAACGTTGGCGCAACATTTCTATAATTTCTTTACGGCCACTGGTAAATCCACCACTGGCTCCACCTAACGCTTTACCCAAAGTTCCCGTGATCAAATCAATTTTCCCTATCACACCTCTGTACTCATGCGTGCCTCTGCCTGTTTTACCAATGAAGCCGGTTGAATGGCATTCATCCGCCATTACAATCGCATCATATTTTTCAGCCAATTCACATATCTTATCCAACTGAGCGATCGTGCCATCCATACTGAAAGAACCATCCGTAACAATAATGCGGCCTCTGGCGGAAGCGGCTTCTTTTAATTTATTTTCAAGATCATCCATATCATTATGCGCATAACGCAGACGCTGAGATTTGCATAAACGCACGCCGTCAATGATGGAAGCATGGTTCAAAGAGTCACTAATAATGGCGTCATCTTCATTAAATAAAGGTTCGAAAATTCCGCCATTCGCGTCAAAGGCGGCAGCATATAAAATAGTGTCTTCCATACCGAGAAAATCACTGATTTTCTTTTCCAGTTGCTTATGAATATCCTGCGTACCACATATAAAACGCACACTACTCATACCAAAACCGTGTGAATCAATTGTCTTCTTAGCCGCTTCGATCACTTTTGGATGAGAAGAAAGCCCGAGATAATTATTGGCGCAAAAATTCAATACAGTTTTGCCATTAACGGTGATTTCAGGACCTTGCTCACTGCTGATGATGCGCTCGTTTTTAAACAAGCCTGCGGATTCTATTCCGGCAATTTCTTCTTTTACCCTATTGACAAATTTTTCATTCATACAACAATACATTTTTACAAATATACATGCTCGTTTCTTGTTTTGGGTTTGTTGTTTTGTGTTCGGGTTTCTGGCCACTATAATATTTCGGGATCTAAAAATTTGTTTTGATAAAAAAAATACAAGTTGCTGTAACTTATCCTTCCATCAAACGTATAATGAACGAAATTGCATTCCAAAACGACAAGAAGGAATTTATGACTGAGAAAGATTACAATGAATGTGTACATCAATACGCTGATAACGTTTTTAGATTTATTATAAAAAACCTGCGTCATGAAGAAGACGCAAAAGATATTGTGCAAAGTGCATTTGAAAAACTCTGGATCAATAAAGACCAGGTAGAACAGGCGAAAAGCAAATCGTATTTATTCACCGTGGCGTATAATCAAATGATCGATCATTTGAGAAAAAGTAAAAGGATTCAATTGAAAGATGCTTTCCCTGAAAGTGCCTCTCGGATGAGACCGGCGCATGACCTGAAGAAGAATTTGCAGGATGCACTGAACAGGTTGAATGAAGTACAAAGAAGTTTGGTGATGTTGAAAGATTATGAAGGATATAATTATGAAGAAATAGGAAAGATCACAGGATTGAATGGCAGCCAGGTAAAAGTGTATTTACATCGGGCGCGGCTTGCATTAAGATCTTATTTGGTAAGCCCTGAAAATATTGTTTAATAATAAAACAATGAACATGGAAACAATGAACAGAAATAATTATGAAGAATATTTCCTGCTGTATATGGATAAGGAATTATCTGCTGATGAAAATAAAATGGTAGAAGATTTTTTGCAAAAAAATCCAGACCTGGCGCTGGAATATAATTCGCTCATAGAAGTAAAATTACACCCGGATCATTTGATCTTATTTAATAATAAAAATGAATTAACCAGGCATGAATCATTTATACATTCAGGAAATTATACAGAAATGTCTTTACTGTATATTGATAAAGAATTAAGTAATGAAGAAAACATATTTGTAGAAAAATTTTACGGGCAACACCCGGAACTGAAACATGAACTGGATGCTTTGCAAAGCACAATCTTACCTGCCGAACATATCATTTTCTCTGATAAAAAAAGCTTGTATAAGCATGAAGGAAAAGTGCGCTACATGGCCTGGAAAAAATATGCTCTTGCAGCCGCGGTTTTATTATTCATTTTTGCAGCATGGTTGTTATACCCGGCTAAAACAGATATTCCAATTACAGCGAAAACGAATACCGGAGAGCCTTTACAGACTGAAAAAGTAAATCAGCAACCCGGCACAAAAAATGATTCTCAAAAAAATAGTGTTTTAAAAACTCCGCAAAATGAACTGGTAATTGTAGCAGAAGAAAATAATCAAGCGGGTAAAAAAGAAAGTAAAGATGGCAAGAAAGTTTTAAAAAATAATGTGCCGCAAGTTCACAATGCACCTGTACTTGTGGCAAACAATATTTCCCCCAAAGAAAAAATAACAGTACCAACAGCAAATAATGATTTAAATATTATTTCAGAGCGTGAAAAATTGCTCAATGAAAAAGAGTCCGTAGCAGATAATAAAGATTACAGCATTGCCACATATACCTATGAACCACCGGCCAAAACAATCCAGGCAGCGGCTTATAAAGAACTGGACACTTCACCCGAAGATGACAACACGCTGGCCATTGGAACTATTGCCATCAACAAAGAAAAATTGAATGGCTTACTTAAAAAAGCAGGCAGTCTTTTTGGAAAAAAAGCCAAAGAAGAAAAAAATGAAAAAGATGTGAAGGTTGCAAACCTGAAAATAAATTATAATTAACAATCACCTATAATACATACAAAAATGAAACAACTTGCATTTGCAATAGTGGCAATATTATGCCTTCAAACAACGTACGCACAATCAGATACCATTCCTTCGAATCAGCCGGACACTATTAAAGTGGGCAATTTTATCATCATTAAAAAAGATAAAAAAACAGCGGAAGAAAATGGAAGTACTAATATTAATATTTCAATTAATCCCGGAGACAAAACAAACTATAAAAAGAAGCATAGTACCGTTAGTACAAACTGGCTGATCCTCGACCTGGGTTTTGCAAACCTGCGGGATAAAACAGATTACGGTTCTGCCGCAGCAAATAATTACCTGCACGCAAATGGCGGTGCGCCTTTTACAAAAGATGATATGAAATTGAATACAGGAAAATCTTCTAATGTGAACCTTTGGTTTTTTATGCAAAAATTAAATTTAACGCACCAGGTGGTAAACCTGAAATATGGACTGGGACTGGAAATGTATAATTACCGCTACGACAATAATATTTCTTATAATAAAAATCCCGCATATATATTCAGGGACAGCGTTGATTTTTCTAAAAATAAATTATACGTCGGTTATATTACTGTGCCGTTAATGATCAACATTAATGCAACGCCGGGAAAAAGAAATGGCTTTAGTTTTAGTGCAGGTGTAAGTGCGGGCTATCGCATCGGTAGCAAGAATAAACAAATCAGTGACGAAAGAGGAAAACAAAAGATTCGTGGAGACTTTGACCTTAATCCGTGGC
>JBDTAN010000120.1:0-4943 GCA_039924585.1 Chitinophagaceae bacterium
GAAGTGTTCAAAGTTGGGCGTGACAATAGAAATAAAATCAATTTTTTTATCTGGCGGCATAATGCTTTCAGCTACAATCATTTCTTCATAAGAAGTATAAACCCGATCATCCGGCAGGAAAAGTGACTTGCCTGAAACCATTGCCCGATCAGGGTTTGAGCTAAATGCACCACAACACAAATCAATGATGCCATCCATGCGTAAAGCCATGCGGTGAATAGAACCGATAAATGCACCTTCGCCGCCACCGATCATACCCATCCTGATTTTTCTTTGCATGTAATTCATTTAGGATTTGTCAATAAATCAAATTTATGAAGTAACAAAGTATTGAAAAGAAATTTGTTTTTAGGCTTGCCTTTTTCTTAAACTAAAAAAGTAATTTTGATACCTATAATTTATAAAAATAAAAATTAATGAATTCTTCCAGCCGCAGAAAATTTATAAAAAACACAGCAGCCCTTGGTGCACTCGCATTTGTTGGTGGCAAAAATGCTTTTTGCATGAATGGCTCACATTACATGAAAAACTTTGGCCTGCAATTATATACACTGCGCGATGTGTTTGGAAATGATCCTAAAGGTTATATTAAACAAATTGGCAGCTTTGGCTATTCACAAATTGAAAGTTATGAAGGCAGGGATGGAATGTTTTGGGGAATGAAACCCGCAGAATTCAATCAATGCATCAAAGATGCAGGAATGACGCTGGTTTCAAGCCATTGTGATATTGATAAAGATTTTGAAAATAAAGTCATTGATGCAGTTTCTATTGGTATGAAATATTTGATTTGTGCCTGGGTTGGGCCGCAAAAATCTATTGATGATTTTAAAAAGATTGCGGAAGATTTTAATGTAAAAGGCGCTTTATGTAAAAAGCACGGAATTAAATTTGCCTACCACAACCACGATTATTCTTTTAAAAAAATAGACGGTAAAATTCCGCAGGATGTAATGATGCAAATGACTGATCCGGCATTGGTTGATTTTGAAATGGATATTTATTGGGTGATCACCGGCGGTGCAGATCCTGTTGATTATTTAAAAAAATATCCTGGCCGTTTTAAACTCGGCCATTTGAAAGACCGGATAAAAAATGCACAGCCTGCAGATACAGATGCGTCATGTACACTTGGCACTGGAAGTATTGATTTTAAAAAAATTCTACCAATCGCAAAAACCCAGGGTATAGAATATTTTTTCGTAGAACAGGAGCGTTATGATGGAACGACACCTATTGAATGTTCAAAGGACAGTGCAGTGTATTTAAAATCAATTAAAATTTAATCTCTTCTTCATTCGCATCGAAAAAACGAAATTCAGTGAGTTGATAATTATTGCTTTTTTTGATGTGCAGCGGCGTTTTAAATTTCCTGCTCATTTTAAACCTCAAAGAAAAAATTCCTTTTGTCAAATGTGAATACAAAATTGGGTGTACATAAATGGTGAGATTTTTATGCTGGTGTGAAACAAGGTATTCCAGTTTTTTCTCTATTTCATCCACGAGTAAAAGTGTAGAAGTTATTTTTCCCGTACCATTACAACCCGGGCAATTTTCTGCAGTCGCAATATTCACTTCGGGCCGCATACGCTGCCGCGTGATTTGCATCAGCCCAAATTTTGAAATAGGTAAAACAGCATGCTTTGCGCGGTCTGTTTTCATAAACTCATCCATTGCATCCTGCAGCCTGCGGCGATTATCAGGCGATTTCATATCAATAAAATCAACCACGATGATACCGCCAATATCACGCAATCTTAATTGCCTTGCGATCTCGTGCGCTGCTTCGAGGTTGGTGCCAATGGCATTTTCTTCCTGGTTATTGCTGACGCTTTTATAGCCACTATTTACATCAATCACATGCAGTGCTTCCGTATGTTCGATGATGAGATAGGCGCCACTGTTCAGGTTGACCGTTTTACCAAAAGAAGCCTTTACCTGTTTGGTAATTCCAAGCTGGTCGAAAAGCGGAACGCCGTTTTGATGAAAACTTACTATACCGGTTTTATGCGGTGCAATTTTTTGTATATAAGAACGCGAATCATTATAAATGTTTTTATCATTTGTAATGATGGCATTAAAATCTTCATTCAGTAAGTCGCGTAAAATACTCGTGGTTTTATCTTCTTCACTCAGAATTTTTGCAGGTGCTTCTGCACCTTTTAAATTCTCCCTGATCTCATCCCAAGTTTTTATAAGTTGTAAAAGATCGTCGTGCAACTCCGCCGTTTTTTTACCTTCTGCTGCGGTACGCACGATCACGCCCAAATTTTTGGGGCGAATGGCTTCGATTATTTTTTGTAATCTTCTTCTTTCGTCTGAGGACTGTATCTTTTTTGAAACGGCAACAATATTATTAAAAGGTGTAACCACTACATAGCGGCCCGGTAAAGAAATTTCGCAACTTAATCTTGGGCCCTTTGCTGCGATTGGTTCTTTTAATATTTGTACTAAAATATTTGGTTTGCCATTCAGCACTTCGGTAATCTTACCTGTTTTGACAATTTCAGGTTCTATTTCAAACTTCGAAAAATCAAAATTGCTTCCCAGTTTATCTTGCTGGGCTAATTGTGTAAATTTTAAAATAGACTTTACAAAAGGACTCAGGTCTGTATAATGGAGAAAGGCATCTTTTTCAAAGCCTACATCCACGAATGCGGCATTTAAGCCGGGGATTATTTTTTTTACTTTTCCCAGGTATAAATCGCCAACAATAAAACTGGAGTCCAGTTTATCATTGTGTAACTCTACCAGTTTTTTATCTTCCAGTAAAGCGATATCAATACCTGTGGGATCGGCATTTATAACTAATTCTTTGTTCACGTAGGTGACATTTATTGTATGAAACCACGCAAGGTAAATTTGGTATAAACCATTTACATTGCTAAATACCCTTCACTGCCGCTATTGTGTAAGGGGATGGATAAATGTTAGTGTGGGCAGTTCGAGTATTTTCAGCATACCACGTACCAAATTGATGATACGTGGTATGTTGAAAGGAAAACTATCTTTTTTTCTTTTTATGACGATTCTTTCTCAATCGTTTTTTTCTTTTATGAGTGGCAATTTTGTGACGTTTGCGTTTTTTTCCACAAGGCATAATCCAATTTTAATTTTGTTATAAATCTGTTTTACTTAATGCATCAATCCTATCCTGTATCTCTTTTTTTGCTTCCGGCAAGCCAATCATATCCTGCGCTTTTTTATACCAGGTGATTGCATTTGTCTTATCCCCTTTCCGGTCATAGCTATCAGCAAGATTAAAAATCGCTTCCAGGTTTTTCGGATCATGGCTTACAACAAATTGAAAACGTTCAATTGCTTTATCCAATTGCCCGCTTTTCAAATCACCCTGTCCCAAAACCATTTGGGCATATAAATTTCCCGGATCTCTGTCAGCCACTGCTTTTACGGCCAATATCCCTTCCATGGGCGAAGCGGAAACATTGCCAAAAATAAAACAGGCACCAATTCCTATCCTGGCTGAATCATTGACCGGATTGATCTTTAAAGACTGTTCAAAAAGAGCTTTTACATTTGTTGCCAGCCAGTTTTGTTTAGCAGGATCGCTCTCTGCATACATCTGGCTTATTAACAAACGGGCGGCAAAGTTGAGCTTTTTTTCAGAATTTTCCAATTTTGCTTCTTCCCCCAAATAATAAGCTGCAATATCAGGCTTATTCAAGCTATCTCCCCAATATTTAGCAAGTTGTCCGTATATGCCAATCTGCTGATTTTTTACATCTCCGCGCACTACTGTATTTTCCAATTGAGTTATAGTAGTAACTTCTTCAGGCGTTAAGGTTTTTTTTGCGGCAGTAAGAATATCCTGGGTAGTAATCTTAGCCGGAGGCATCTCCTGCGCATTCAATTTTGAATCCCCATTTGCACCCGCAGGAGCTATAGTTTTTCCAAAGAAAAATAAAACAAAGCATAATACGACCGCTACACTTACTAAAATTAACTGTTGTTTTTTCACAAAAAATTCTTTGAGCCCGCGAAGTTACGGATTCTGTATTTGCTTTACCTCTTTCATAAATTCTTTTGAAGGTTTAAAAGCAGGAATAAAGTGTTCAGGAATATGAACAGCTGTATTTTTTTTAATGTTACGACCAATTTTAGCAGCTCTTTTTTTCAGGATAAAACTTCCAAAACCCCGGATATAGATATTTTCTCCATTTGAAAGGTTTAATTTAATCTCTTTCAGCAGCGATTCCAGGGTTACCAGTACATCCACTTTGGGAATGCCCGTTTGATTTGAAATGTTTGTAATGAGGTCGGATTTTCTCATAATTGAAGATTAAAAAATGTTTAAGCAAAGTTTTGAGCCAAACAATATAGAAAATTATTTATAAATGCCAGCGATTTTTTTTTAAAAGGTAAATTATTTAAAGCAACAGCGTGCAGACATAACTATTTAAATTTTCTTAATAAATCAAATATATACAAATTTGCAAATAATGAAAAATACTGCCTTTCGCAGGTTGCTCTTAAAATGGCATAAAGAAAAAAATCAGCGGCAAATGCCCTGGAAAGGGGAATTGGATCCTTATAAAGTGTGGCTCAGCGAAATCATTTTGCAACAAACACGCGTAGAACAGGGAATGGCATATTATGAAAATTTTGTAAAAACGTTCCCGGACATTTTTTCACTTGCAAAAGCCAAAGATGAAAAAGTATATAAACTTTGGGAAGGCCTGGGCTATTATTCACGTTGTAAAAATATGCTGGCCACAGCCCGTTTTATTGCTTATGAAAAAGAAGGGAAATTCCCCGAAAGCTATGAAGAACTATTACAATTAAAAGGCATCGGTCCATATACGGCTGCAGCAATCTCTTCATTTTGTTTTGCCTTACCAAAACCGGTGATTGATGGAAATGTGTACCGTGTTTTAGCACGTTTTTTTAAGATAAAAATATCACCGGATACTACTGAAGGCAAA
>JBDTAN010000121.1:0-3325 GCA_039924585.1 Chitinophagaceae bacterium
GTAGAAATGGCAATGACATATACCAGGTCAAAAAAAAGTTCCAGCCAGGAAATTTTTCTTTCCTGGTCGTTCGTAGAAAATTTTTTTGGCGGGCCCCACCAGGAATAGTTTTCATTTTCTGCGGAAGATGTCATGGTGGAAATATTTTTAGATCAACATCAAAATTAGAACAAAAGAAAATCCATTAAAATTATTACCCATTTTACATTAAACATCCAGGTCTTCCACACTAAGCTGTAAATCAGAAAGCGTTTTCTCTGTACCGGGTTTTGTGGTAAAGAAAAATAAGATCATGATAGCGGCTACTAAAAGGATATAATAATTACCGGTTAAGAAAAAGAGTACACAACATAAGATCACCACAAATTCCATCATTGCCCAGCGGATTAAAGTGGCTGAACGGTATGCTTCCAGTTTTTGTGAAACGGGTAAATTATTATCATGAATTGCCGCTAACTTTTTATTAAAAATACTTGTTCCCCCTAAAAAAGCGAGCGCGGAAAGAACCACCGCAGCGATTAAAATTTCATTGGAAATAGTGATCAGTTCAAAAGTATTCGTGATATTAAAATAGACCAATGAAAACATGGCGATTGCCAGTAATACTTGTCCAATCATTAATGCAAGGTGTAAAACTTTTAGCATTTTTATATACGCCGGAGTGGGTTGCATGCGGAGGAATTTTTATTTTTTAATTTTGTAAATGTAGATTCAAAAATAAACAATGCGTTGTATAAAACAATGATGAATTTTCGATGATGTTAGGAAGAAATTTTAGTGATTTAAAAATTGCTTAGTTTTGAAAGAGCATTTATTTCAAAAAATTTATCAAACATGCTGCTTCATCATCATTAAAACTATAACACATGAAAAAAATGTACAACTTCTTTTTTGTACTTGTGATGCTTTCATCAACAAGTATTTTAAACGCACAAACAAATGTTTTTCCAACTACAGGAAATGCGGGCGTAGGAACGATTACGCCGATATCAACTTTGCAGGTTGTTGGTACATCTGCATTCGGCGGCAAAAAAGATCTAATGCTTGTCAATGAAGCCGGAAAACTTATGTTTAAAGGATCTGCCAATTATTTTATTGACACAGGCCGCTATGTTTTTCAAAATACATATAATCCCAACTATGGATTATTCTTTGGCCAAAAAATATTACGCTATGAATTAAGAGATGAACATGCATCTGCAATTTTTTATGTGAGCGCAAACAAAGGCAATGGATATTTTGCAGGAAACCTGGGCATTGGCGTACAGAAACCAGTAACAAAATTGGATGTGGATGGAGATATTAATTTTAGTACGGGTAGTAGTATAAAAATGAATGGTGATGTAGTTTTTAAAGCATATAATACGAATCTTTTTGCAGGTGTTGAATTAGGTGTTTCTAATACAACCGGATATGATAATACTGGAATCGGTTACAGGACACTTCATAATAATACTACAGGTCATTTAAATACAGCTTTAGGGTATAAGGCACTGGAAGCAAACTCCACTGGTTACTTCAATACCGCAATTGGATGGTTGTCTCTAAATTATAATACAACTGGAGGTTATAATACAGCAACTGGAAATGGTGCGCTCGAGTTTAATACTACAGGAACCGGTAATGCAGCATTTGGTTGCCGGGCTCTGGGGAATAACTTTTGGGGATATTATAATACTGCAAGTGGATATAACGCACTTGAATATATTCAGAGCGGTTATCAAAATACTGGAGTAGGTTATTCAGCAATGTATACTAGTATTGCTGCAACCAATTGCACTGCTATTGGGAATTTCACACGATTTACCAATGATTTTTCCAATGCAACAATTTTAGGGAGTAACGCAATTGGAACGGCTAGTAACCAGGTGAGAATTGGTGATAATTTGGTTACCAGTATTGGCGGCTATACAAACTGGACTAATGTATCTGATGGCAGGGTAAAGAAAAATATTAAAGAAAATGTGCCCGGGCTGGAGTTTATTAATCAACTAAAACCTGTTACTTATAATCTTGATTTGGATAAGGCAGATGAAATTGTACAGGCACCGGTTATAAAAGATTCCTTATTGGATAATACAAATGATGAAGGCAAATCAACACAGGAAAAATTAAAATCCCGCAATGCAAAAATGCAAATTGTTTATACCGGCTTTGTAGCGCAGGATGTAGAGAAAGTTGCTAAGTCATTGAACTATGATTTCAGTGGTGTAGATGCACCGAAGAATGATAAAGATTTATATGGTTTGCGCTACGCAGAATTTGTAGTTCCACTCGTGAAAGCAGTGCAGGAATTAAGTAAAAATGACGACGCAAAAGATGTAAAGATTGAAGCTTTAAGTAAACAAAACGAAGATTTGCAAAAACAATTAAATGATTTAAAAAATCTTGTTATATCCATGCAACAATCTTCTTCAAATAGTTTTTCACAAACACCCACAAAACTAATTGGCTTAAGCAGTGCTTCATTAGAACAAAATATTCCAAACCCTTTTAATAATGTAACAACTATCAATTATTTTTTACCGGATAAGATTTCTTCTGCGAAAATTATTGTTACAGATAAAACAGGAAAAACATTAAAAGAAGTTTCTTTGAATGGCGGTGGAAAGGGAGCGATTCAAATTGATGCTTCCACATTAAGCAGCGGGGCTTATCAATATTCGTTGTATGTAAATAATAAGTTGATTGATTCGAAGCAAATGGAGCACCTTAAATAATAAATGGAGATTGCGACATCCCGATTTTTTTCGGGATGGTGGAGATAAAATAGTTAAACAACATTATTGTTTTTAAAAAATGGTTGTTTAGGAAAATGGAGCAGCCTCTTTTTTATTATTGTAAATATGATACAGATGTGCGTTTCTGTTGGCGATCAGCCAACAAAAGCCTGCGCCTTTGCAAAACAAAAAAAATTATTTAAATTAGAAATCATCAAAGAATTAAAACATTGAAACCCGAATATATTCAAACACTGCATCCCGATCCGGCAAAAACAAATAAGCGCATTTTGCAAAGCAAATATGATGTTATTAAAGATAATATTTTAGAAATATTAAAAAAATCCACACCGACTCATACGGAGTTGATGGAAGCAATTTATGCCCGCGTGAAAGATAATTTTGAAGGCGGTGTGCAGTGGTATGGTGAAACGGTAAAGCTCGACCTGGAAGCACGAGGTATCATAGAACGCACCGGCACGAAACCGGAAAAGTACAGGCTGAAAAAATAATGGTTAATGGTTAATGGTTAGTGAAGTGTCAATGCCTGAAAAAGGTTGACCGTTTTTTACTAATTGTATATTTTGTTTTTGATGTTGTTCATT
>JBDTAN010000122.1:0-4088 GCA_039924585.1 Chitinophagaceae bacterium
ATTCCATTTTTTGATTTGAGTGTATTCCAAACATCTTTAAATAAATTTTGATAAGTCTTACTAATTTTTTCTGCCCGGATTGTAATCGCAGGATCTTTAAAATAAAATAAAGCCAGTGTGCACATTAAACAAATGACACCTAATGTTAGGTTGACCATCCAGGGTGCAGGTAACCGTTGTACGAGGATAAGGCCAAGGCCACCGCCAAGTCCTACTCCGCCCAGGTTTCCGGCCTGGAAAAAGCCACCTGCTCTTCCTTTTAATTCTTCTTTCACATCGTACGCCATCATACCTTCTGTGGACATGCAAAGAAATGTAATGGCAAATTGATAAAGAATTACAATGACCGTTAATCCTGGCAAACTTGATTCTTTCATCGGAAAAATTCCAAAAGCAATGATCACAATGGAACTAATGATGCTGGCTAATTTGTACCATTTTTTAAATGAAAGTGTCGTATCAATTAATGGAGCCCAGGCGAATTTAAAAATATGCGGGAGATAACTTGCTGCGATTAATGCAGCAATCTTTTCTACGGAAACACCAGCCTGTGATAAAAGATAAGCGAACGTAATTGAAACGTATCCGAAGGAAACTCCCATGGGTAAAATAAGAATGGTAAATAAAAATGGATGTACGGATTTGTGTGTAGAAATCTCTGTTGAAGGCACAGTTACATCATTCATTGATGATTGATTTTTTTGAGGAAGTGGATAAAATATTTCTAAATAGAAGCATGATTTTCTAATTCTTTAAATTTTTCAAGAGATATGGGTTATAAAATTCACTTATTTGTTCTACTTACACGCGCCATACGTTGAATAAAAGTCCATGAGAAAATGACAAATGATCAATACCGCCAGGCTTCTGTACCTATAATAATAAAACCCGAAAATTAGGCCGATAATAAAGGGGAATAACATCCTTATAAAATCGCCATAACCAATATGAGCAAGGCCAAATAATAATGCGGAAAGGAAAATAGATAGCCATTTATTTTTTAAAAGTAAATCAAGCCGGGGAAGAATATAGCCTCTGAATATTAATTCTTCTGTAATTGCCGCAGTCAGGCAAGTGAAAATTAGCAGTAATAAATTATTGCACAAAAGTGCGTTCAATGAACTGACAACCTGGTCATTTGTAGACAGACCTGTATTTTTTAAAACAACTGAAATCCCCGTTAGTAAAACTGTAATGAAAACAAGAATCGCTATAATAGACAATATATAAAACAGCAAATTTTTTCTCTGTTCTTTCCACAACAAAAATTTATCCTTTTCTACTTTTTTTGCAAAAAGATAAATAAGAATTACCAATACCCAAAATTCAAAGCGTGAGAGCCAGAAAGCTGATGCGGTTTCTAATCCATGATGACTATTAAGACCAAAAATCCCTGTAATTATGGAGAAAAATAATAACATGGAGATTATAATTCCCAATATTTTTGTGCTTTTAGAATTGGTCATTTTAATAATTTAAATTTCTTCATAGTTAAAGGCCAAAACATATTTTTTAGCAAAACACACTTATGATTGTGAAGGTATGACAATGTGATACATGCGCATATTTACTCTTTTAAATAAAATCGCCTCGTCATGTATACTTTTTTGCCATCCAAAAGAACTGTTTCCCTATCGGCTGGTGTCACAAGCCGAAATCTAATTTATTCAAAACAAGTTTCTCTTTATATCAAGGGACACCGGCCAATAGTTAATGATCATATATTTTTGTAGAAATATTTACCAAAATCGTCCACGTTTTAAATGAATGACATATTTATTCTCCCGCTCACATTCTTTAATAAATAATTCTTTAATCCAATTCAAATCATCTTTATTGACAGCATGAATAATGCTACTACATTTTTCAAACATTCCTAAATTCCTGTATAATTCAGCAATCATTATATTTTGATTTAAATCGTTTGGATCGAGCAACTCAATTAATTGATTGCAATTTTCTTTCCAACGCTGCTCCACATCCTCATCAAAAGTTGTTTCGCCATTTCTGATTTTGTCATTGAATGCCCACCAGATGCGTGTCCGGATGAAGATCTCATCATTTTTATTCAGTGTCAAGGTATCAAGTGCCAAATAATAATCATCTATATTCAAAAAATCAACGGGATCTGCATCTTTCCATGAGGGATCGACTTGTTTGTCTTCTATGGAGTATTCACCTTCCGCTACTAATCTATTCAACCACAAAAAAGTGTGACAATTTTTACATTGAACCAGGTTTGGAAATTCTTGCAGCATTGGAGCTATAGATTTCCCATCGGAATATAACATAGCTCCAAAAGTATTGCCACTCAGGAGGCTTCCTCTTCCCAATAGTTTGCCGCAATTTGTACATTTATAAATGTAACGAGGTCCAAACATCATAGCGATTATTTTTGAGTAGTTGTAAAATTTTGCCTATCGGCTGGTGTCCTCACCAGCCGAAATTTTATATCGAATTATTTTTAGGTCATGTTTAAAATATTACCAGGAATATTCTTCAATACTTTTAAACACGGTATTCTAAATTTCATACTATTTATTTTAAATACAATTTTTTCTTTTTATAAGCGCCCACCAGAAGGTTGACAAAATATAAAAGTTGTGCAACTGTCAACAATAAAAAAACATATATAATGATAGTGTTCATGCTTTTAAATGTAGTGTATTTTATATCAAGGTAGACATGATTTCCATCTGATGAGTTGGAAATACTTGATCTGGAAATTACCTCATAATAATAAAAAAGGTATATGCAAATTGAACAAACGATTGTCAAAATAATATGTATCCACGTTATAATTTTAGAATATAATAATCGCTTAGAAGAAAAATATAAAAACCAAAAGAAAACCAGGATTATAGTAGGGAGCCATAATAAATAGTTAATGGAAAAATTAAAATAAGTGTCATGTATGTAAATAAATGTGTCGTGCGAACGTATATCTGTTGAAAGATTTCCACTTATTAATTGACCGGTAATAAATAATATTATTGCAGTAAGTAAAAGTAAATTATGTGGTCTTTCTTTGAAATTAAACATATCTCTGTTTATAAAATGTAACGCGTTTTAACTTTTGTAAAAAGTACAGTTTCCTATGAAATATTATTTATTTTTTTCAATATTGTCTTTTGCGAATTGCCATTCGCCTCCTTTCGCTTCACGCCATGCCTGCCAACCTAAATCTAAACGATACAATTCATTTGTGGTTGGGTCAATTTGAGTAATTTCATCTAAGCAAACAATCCTTGCGTCGTCTTCATTTGGTTCTCTGTTTGAATGAAATTGCCAATCACCATCATCGTTATGATAAGCAAATAAAATAGGCGCGCCTTCTAAAACTTGTTTTGTAGTAAAAACTGCGAGATTTATTTTTTCATTAAATTTAAAATCATTACTCCTATCCAAGTGATACTTTTCCATAAAAATATTTAAACATAAGTCAATTTTTCTTTATCCAGTTTTGCTTCCTCATCAAAACTATACGCTACTAAATAGCCGCCTTTGGCCACACTATAATCCAGGCAGCAAATATTTTCTTTGTATAATAATGGTTTGCCTTTTAACCAATAATGCCCGAAGAATACAGCTTTATCTGCTCTTTGATAATAATTTTTATCTTTCAAAAGTGACAGATCTACGGGCGTATCTGGAAGTTTTTCTATTGACTCCACACTTATTTCTTTGTACGTCATTTCTAAAGGATCTTCCCACCATTTGATCCTGATGTGCTTTCGATTTGTTCCATCTTTATCCATAAAAGACATACAATCAGGCATTTTTATTTCTTTTCCTTTTAATGTTTGATCAATGACATTATTCAATACTGTTCCTCTTTTTACAGATTGATGAATGAGGTCATCCGTGAGCCGGTTGTTGGTTAAATGTTGCTTTAAATAATCTATATTTTTATCATCCCAACATGCATGCACTGCACGTAAATTTTCTGTTTCATAGAAAAGCGGTAAGGTTTTAAACCAATCAATATAGGCTTCATATTCTTTTTGCCGGTTCTGAAATTGTTTGAGCGTTTCATAATGCTGGATAATATTTTTAATTAAATGTTTGCGTAAATGTCCGCCTTCTGT
>JBDTAN010000123.1:0-2862 GCA_039924585.1 Chitinophagaceae bacterium
AATGGCATTGATTGTGAAAAATTTTCATTTTGTATTTTAAGGAAATAAATTCCCGGGATAAGTTGCTGATTAATTTTCCAGGTCACATTAGATTCAATATTTATATCCATTTTTATTTTTGAAATAATTTTGCCTTCCGTATTCAATAAAATAAGATTATAAACGCCTCGTGATAAACTATGATTTTTAATTTGAATTTCTGGCGAGTTTGAAATTATAGGATTTGGATAAATTTCAAATTCCGGAACTTGCTTTTCCATCCAAATTTTCTTTATCTCGGAATAAATAAATTGACCCGTTGATTCGTAAATTTTTAGCCTGTAAAAATTTTTCCCAGCTAAAGGAAAACTATCAGTAAAGAAATATTTTCTCCCATTAATTGCATTTTTTTGTGCGGGTATTTTTCCTATGCTTTTAAAAAATTTTCCATCGCCTGACCTTTCAATTTCAAAATGGAGTCTATTTTTTTCATCCAAACTTTTCCATGAAATATTGACCAAATTATTAAATTTAAAAATATTGAAATCAATAATTGTAACAGGTAAAATAATGCCCTGTGCATTCACAATGGAAAACCTGGAAAAAGTATCAATGCCATCATTATTGCCATCAAGGCCATAACTTATACCACGTGTATATTTTGCAAAAACTTCGCTGAGATCCGCTGCTGCAGCATTTTGTACGATATCAGTGCCATTGGAATTATGTATAAATTGATTCACATACGTTTCCTGTATCAAATGACAATCATCATAGTCAAAACCAAATTCTACTTCATCTTCACTAACCGGAAAGCCAGTTGTATTTGTATGTTTTGTGAAATATAAACGCATATCCGAAGAAGAAGTTCCGGGATTAGCTTCATTGATATACCAGATCCTGTTGACTCTTGGTAAAGGTGTATTTCCAATATCACCAATAGCTACAGAAACTGTAAATGGATTATTATTTAACGTGCTTCCATTTTGCAAAAATATTTTATTATAACTCACCAGGTTTGGACCGACGGGAAAATAAATAGGCAGTTCATTATTTACATTCAAAATTCTTAATCCCAAATTTCCTGAATAAGGCAAAGAAAAGTTCAATGGTGTACCTTTTTCATCAGTTGCATTTGCCACTGTGCAGGTCGCAAAATAGCTGGCAGAATTTCCTTTATTTGTAGTACCTGAATTATTCCAGCTAATGAGGTTATTGCCGGTGACTATTTTCCCTGCAGTTAGAATAAAATCATTTGCGGTAAGATTACTTCCTAATATAATACGCGGCGTAGAATTGCCGGTGCGGTTGACTGTAAAATTATTTACGAAATGAAAGCCGGGTTTAAAATTTAGAACGCCTGCATTTCCATTTGTGCCACCAATATCAATATTTATAGAATTAATTGAAGAACTCCCGGCGGAAAAAGTACCTGCACTTGCAAGGTCAATATTTCCATTCAATATTAAATTCCCATATTGCATATCAATATTAATTCCGGGAGAAATATTTAAAGTGCCATCTATTAAAAAAGTACCTCCAGAGTTGGAAATAGTACCCACATGAACGTTTGGATCGGAAATCGTCACATTTGCACCGCTTGTAATTTCCAGTTCATTGGCATTTAAAGAATTATTTCCCAGTTGCAAGTTGAGGTTGCCATCAATTATTGCATTTGCACCGGTAATTTTAAAAGGGCCGCAGGGAGTTGTATTGCTAATGCTATGTATTAATGTCCCATTCCCTCCCAAACCATCCCGAAATATTTTTTCACCTTTACTTTTAAAAGTGAAAGTGAAAGCTGTAGCAACTTCAAATTTACCATTGAACAATGTATTACCATTTGATCCTAAAGCTCCTATAGAAGCTGAAATACGAAAAATAGGATGATCATTAATTGTTGCTGTGGGAAAATAAGTAACATTACTCGTTTGAAACTGTTGGCTTGTATTCCATTCCATAATCGCTCCTGTTTTAAAAAACACATTTAAGTCCCGGGCAAAATCATCGCTATTGCCAGATGAATTGCCCTTTGCTTTTACTATTCCTCCATTATCAATTTGAACAGTTGAACTATTGATATACAAGGGTTGCGTTCCATATATTTCATATACACCTCCATTTTGTAGAAGCATATCCGGCGAAGCCGAACCATCATCGGATAGAGATAATATTTTTGAATAATTATGAACAAGTGTCCCTCCTGCTGTAATCACAAGTAGTGATGCGGATTCATTGGAGGCAATTGTAATTTTATTTTTTATGACAATTCCTTGTGCACTATTCGAAGGAGCGGAAGTCGCCGGAATCGTCCATGGTCCGCTACTGCTTACGGAAGAAGATTTCCATGATGCAGGAGCAGCCCAATTGCCATCTGCATTGGACTCAAAAAAATCTGTTGGAGCTGTTATTTGCTTTTGTATAGCTAAAACAGTTTCTTTGTCATAAGGATTTTTACAATCTTTATAATTATGAATTACTTTTATGGCCAATAATGCCAACAAAGGAATACAGATAAACTGATATATATTTTTCATACTACCCGCTTTAAAATGATTCAAGGAAATTCTGCGGGGTTATTACTGACTGCTTATAAATCTAATCTATTTATTGCCATTTTCATAGCGTCTCCGTATATTTTTCCAGGAATTCTTATTTGTAGAAACGAGTTCGTCACCATTTATCCACATCCAATATTATCTAATTGTTACCTGTACTACAATTGATTTAACTAATTGTACCTTTACTAGCATAAATTACTTTATGTACCCGCACATAAAACTTCGCCAGCAGGAAATGAAAGATTACATCGTTTATGAATCCTGCGCACCATCTGAAAAGCTCCTGGGATTTTCATACACAGCTTCAAATCATACAGGCCGC
>JBDTAN010000124.1:0-6437 GCA_039924585.1 Chitinophagaceae bacterium
CTGGTATCTTGCCACCATTATTTATCGCATACTTTGCATGGGTGAAAATATCACACCACAGTTTGACGAACAGGTTCGCATCATCTATGCAGAAGACAAACTGGATGCATTTCATAAAGCAAGGCGCATTGGCCACCAGGAAGAAGATTCATTTTTAAATGATGCTGAAAAGCCCGTACGATGGCAGTTTGTGGATATTACAAGTCTCGTAAAAATGGATACAAATTCAGATGGCGCGGAAATATTTTCACGCGTCCATGAAATTGAAAATGCAGCACTATATTTGAAAAAGATCAATCAATATGCGGCTGCTATTCTTGAAGACAGCTTGCAGGAAATTCCACAAGTCAATTAATTTCTGTTGGAAACAAACACACATTATACCAATAAAATTAAACTCGTTTTTATAGCCTGGTGGGTAAACTGGGCTGTGGTTCATAGCATGGTTTTACATGGATTTGGAATTTCATTTAACCAGGCAATAACGGATAGCCTTGTCAGTAATGTTTTATTAGCAGCAGCATGTCTTCTTATCAACAATAATATGCGGTATTATTTACCGCGGCGTGAAAAATATATTTATGTTATTGTGGTGAGTGCAGCGCTTGGCGCTATTTGGTTATTGAGTATGCGCTTTATTTTGTGGTTGATTTTTCAAGATGATGAAGCATACCTGCACATGCTGAAACTATCTTCCTCACTGCGTTTCAGCATTGCATTCCTGCTCATTGGCAGCATGGCGATGATCAGTCTTGCCTGGTATTCGGAAAAAGAAAAATCAGTTTTAGACTCGCGGAAGCAAGAGGCAGAAAAATTATTAAGAGATTCAGAATTGCGCACTTTACGCAACCAGTTGCAGCCACATTTTTTATTTAATGCATTAAATTCTATCAGTGCACTGATTATTTCCCATCCGGAAAATGCACGCAGCATGATTCAGCAATTATCAGATTTTTTGCGTGGAAGTTTACGAAAAGACGATGTTCAATTAAATACTTTGAAAGAAGAAATTGAATACCTGCAATTATATCTTGATATTGAAAAAGTACGTTTTGGGCATCGACTGGAAACAGAAATAATAATTGATAATGAAGAAATACTTCTAATGAAAATTCCGAATATGCTGCTACAGCCTGTCATGGAAAATGCAATCAAATTTGGATTGTATGACACGCTTGGGCAAGTTTGTATTTCACTGACCGCAGAAAGAAATGATGCACTTTTAATTATTACTATTAAAAATCCATTTGATCCGGAAACGTCGCTGCCACTGCATGGAACTGGCTTTGGCCTTTCTTCAGTAAGAAAAAGGCTGGCCCTTTTATATGGCCGTCACGACTTATTGAAGACAACTGCAGAAGATCATATTTTTACAACTATAATTTCAGTACCACAACTATGAAAGTAATTATAATAGATGATGAACCATTGGCGAGAACAGTGATCAAAGAATATTTGCAATCGCATGATGATATAGAAATAGTCGCAACATGCAATGATGGTTTTGAAGGAATTAAAGCTATACAGGAATTGCAGCCTGATTTGATTTTCCTGGATATTCAAATGCCCCGCATCAATGGTTTCGAAATGCTCGAACTCATAGAAAATCCACCGCATGTAATATTCACCACTGCTTACGAAGAATATGCGTTAAAGGCTTTTGAAATACATGCCATTGACTATTTATTGAAACCATTCAATAAAGAACGTTTTGATAAAGCATTGCAAAAAGCTATGCAACAAAAAGTAGTTGCAGAAAAAGATACTTTTTTACAATCCATGACTTTACCCACACAGACAAATCGAATAGTCGTGAAAGATGGTGGTAATATTCGCATCATTCCTTTGGTGCAGGTATTTTATTTAGAAGCAGCAGATGATTATGTAAAAATAGTGACGAAAGAAAATACTTTTTTGAAAAAACAAACCATGACCTATTTCGAGGAAAACCTGCCGCATGGACAGTTTGCGCGCGTTCATCGGTCGTTTTTAGTGAATACTCAAATGGTCACAAGAATTGATCCTTATGAGAAAGACGGTCATTTGGTATTGCTGACGAATGGCGTTAAAATTCCGGTAAGTAAAAATGGATATAAAAAATTAAAGGAGATGCTGGGTTTATAAAGAAGCATTTTTAACCATAATACTTTTTTCATTTTGTAAAGGCCGCAATATGTAACCCCTGCTTTTCAGCAATTGCAATAAACCCTTTTCACCGCCAAGATGTCCTGCGCCAACAGCGATTAATAATTGTTTATCTTTTGAAATTTGAGGAAATAAATCAGCCCAGTTTTGATTGCGCTGGTAAATCATTTTATCCTGGATCTCTGGTGAATCTCCGCCATCATTTTTTAATGAATAAGCAAGTAGCGCATCAAGATCCTGTTTTTTATACAATTCAATCATTTCTTCTATTTGTGTGGTACCTGCACCAATGCTGTCGACACTATTCACCAAATCTGCCGCTTGTTTGGCGTAAGGAATTTGTTCGAGGATACCGACCTGGAAAGCAGCCGTTTCAAGGCCTTTGATTTCTTTTTGATTTTCATGTGCGACCTGCATAATGGCCATTTCCATTCCATCTGTTTGTTCACAGGGAAGGATCGCCTGGTAAACCAGTGAACCAATAAGCATGGGTTGCATTTTTTGCAATAAATTAAACTGCATGCCCAAATTATGTGTTTCAAAAAAATTCTGAACGCGTGAAAATTGTTCCGGCGTAAGCAATTCTGCAAGTGTAGTATCACCCTGCATAATTCCCATTGTAGCACCATTGACTAATTCGCCTAAATCATCAAGATCTATTTCAAAATATATTTCATCAGCATGCTGAATGACTGAAGTTAACTGGTCACTTAATTGCGCATCTTCCGCACATAACAAATGCATGGTACCAAAAATATAAGATGGCTTTTGCAGGCCATTCCCGGATACTTCCCATAAAAGGCTTTTGCTATTTGTAGCAGTCATATAATTCGATTGGCTTTTGCCCTGGCAGGATATAAGCCCGGCCAGTGTAAAAAGAGTGATACAATACGTAAATGATCTTTTCATAATGACTGTAAATTTACTTGTAACAAATCTAAACTATTGAAACACCATATCTTTTGGCATGATTTTTACAATTAGTAGCCAGTTTTTTAAGGGTTTAGGGTTGAAAAAAGGGGCGATGATTCTTCATCAGCCCCATTCTTATTTTATACCATACAGGCTTCCGCTTTTCAAAAATAAACGGTCAACTTTGGTTTCAATGTCAGGATCTTTAATCAATGCTGGTGCGTAACCGGGCTTCATACGGGCATCTATAATGAATGGCCCGCTGCAACCCCAGTGTTTATTTTCAATGAACTGCCCCACGCCGGAAATGTCCTGTGCCGGATTACTCCTTGTAAATGTTACCCAAAGAAAATTATTCAAAGATTGGCTGATGAAATTTGTGTCATTACAAATAATAATAAATGGAAAGCCATTGAGTTTTTCCTGATGGTAAGATAAATGATTTGCTAAATCATTTATTTCTTGTATGGCATTTTCTTTATTTAAATAAGCACTTCCCTGCACTGCAAGGATGCCAGGTAAAATGCAAACTGGTTTAGAAAAATTTTCCAAAGAACTAAAACATTCCGGGATCTCTGAAGATAAAGAACGCAATATTTCTCCATACGCTGCGATCACTACTTTACTTCCTTCATTGATCGCAGTGCCTGAATAATCAAGTGTGTCAATTGTTGTTTTGGTATAAAAATGAAGATCACGCCGAAGATCAATCCTGGAAAGTATGTATTGAAAAAATGCTGGAATATCTTTTGTATTTAAATGATTTTTTTCATCCGCCGTGATCCAGATATATTTTGCCAAACTCAATTGAGAACTACCGAGAATATGATTGGCAATAGTTAATAATTCTGCAGGTTTTTTTTCAGTTGCATAAGGTGTATATCGCTCACTGCCAATCGCCAGTAATAAAGGATGAACGCCCGCGGCATCAACGGCATTTAATTCTTTCAATCCCGGTATTTCATCCTGTATTGCATCACCTGTTAACTCATGTATTAAAGCGCCAAAAGCAGTGTCTTCCTGGGGTGGCCTGCCAACCACTGTGAAAGGCCAGATTGCATTCGTTTTAGCATACACTTTTTTTATCCGCAACAAAGGAAAATCATGTTTTAAACTATAATAACCGAGGTGATCTCCAAACGGCCCTTCCGGTTTTACTTCACCCGGCATTACATCACCTGTAATAACAAAATCTGCATCATTACTAATGCAATATCCATCTTTATACATATAGCGAAAACGCCTCCCACCAAGGATTCCGGCGAATGCAATCTCACTTAAATTTTCAGGTAAGGGCATAATGGCCGCGAGTGTATGCGCAGGTGGCCCACCTACAAAAATGCTCACACGCAACGGTTTATTTTCCTGCTGCGCGATGGTTTGATGAATGCCAATTCCTCTATGTAATTGATAATGCAATCCGGCTTCTTTATCGGGGATATATTCATTTCCACTAAATTGAATTCTGTACATTCCAAGGTTACTATACTTAATACCGGGTTGAAGAAGATTTTCTGTATAAACCTGTGGCAAAGTAATGAATGCACCTCCATCTTCCGGCCAATGTTTTATTTGTGGCAAATCGCTCAAAGCGATCTGCTGAGCCAGTACAGGTTTGAAGAAATTATTTTTATATGGAATTGCATTAAAAGCATTCAGGCCAGGGTTGATAAAACTTCCCGTCTTTTTAAAAATCAAAGTCGGATCTTTTTTTAATGCAATGATTTTTTTTAAATGTGCAAACGTATTTGCAAAAATAAAACGGCTACGTTCCAGTGTGCCGAAAATATTGGAAGCAGCCCGAAATTTATTTCCTTTTACATTTTCAAATAAAATAGCCGGGCCATTTAATTCATGTACACGCAAATGAATGGCAGCCATTTCCAGGTTCGGATCCACTTCTTCACGAATACGAACAAGCTGGTGATTTTTTTCCAAATCCAATAAACAATCTTCTAAAGTGGAGTAACTCATTTAATAATATGAATGGCAAAAGAGATGCATCAAAAATACGTAAGGATTATAACACTTTACCCGGACAGCTCACTTTTGATTTAGAATTTCTTGACACTCCATTTCTAAATACATTTGTGCCGGAGGGTAAAGTAAATGAGAGTTTAAAAAGTACAAAATAATAGGTATCCCCTCTGCTTTGGTTTCCACGGTTTGCATTATTTGGATAACGGGCAGTCGGATCTATTTCATTTTTTCTAAATGCGTATTTAACGGCTAAAGGCCCGCGGGCATTTAAAAGTGCCAATGAATCAGGATAAGTAGTGCTCACATCATCCAGGTAGTCCGTAAATAATCTTCGGAAACAGGCTTCTGCGCTAATGCTTAAATGCTCATTGACGTGGAAACGAATACCGCCCCCAAAGGGAATATTAAACTGGTTCAAACTATATGGCTTACGATCCGGATATTGGGCAAGACCCTGCCCTTCTGTTCCGAGTGGTTGCAGGAAAATTTTGTTTCCCGCTGTATCGAATGTATAAGGATTAAAATGAAAAGCACCAATGCCTGCATAAAAAAAAAGGTTGACCAATGGTGGATCCTTTGTTGAAAACAAATTATATTCCACTAATAAATTTCCCTCGATTACGCTGGAAGTAAAATTTAAATTGCGTTCAACCAATTGGGGTTTATCGGCTTTTTTGTCATCTCCACTTATTTTTCCGTATAAAATATTTCCATTTATATCAACATGATCATTAAGATGATAACCAAGGCCAACGGTGAATGCAGGTAAAAAATTATTAGGCTTAAATTTCTGTAATTGTAAATCCCCGTTATAAGTAACAACACCCATACCGGCATCTACATAGAATGATTGGGAAAATACATTCATTGAATAAAAAAAATATATAAGAACACTAATAGATTGTTTCATAGAATATTAAAACGGTGTCCAAATCTGCTTAACTCCACTAAGATAGAACTTTACATCCATAAAACGATTGATGCAAAGAAATATTCTTTCAAGTATTTCAATTTCTAATTAAATGTATGTTCATAAAAAAAAAGGGCAAGCCCTTTTTTATAAAATTTATGCCATCCACTTATCATTTAGGAGCAAGTTTTACATTGATTGCATTGGCGCCTTTTGGACCCATTTCTACTTCAAATATCACTTTACTTTTTTCTTCAACAGGATCAATGAGACCGTTTACATGTACAAAGACGCTTTCCTGCGTTTCTTTATCACGAATAAATCCAAAGCCTTTGGCTTCATTAAAAAATGTAATTGTTCCCTCCCGTATAAGATCGGCAGGGTCCGTCTCTTCATGTTTAGGCACACCTATATTAATGTCTTCTACATTCACGCGAATCTTTTTCCTGGGATCCGGTGGTGTTTCAGAAAAGTTTCCATTTTCATCAAT